>NZ_JAGWCS010000003.1:0-91037 GCF_020657705.1 Clostridioides sp. ZZV15-6598
AAAATAAAAGTATTTTTGTTTAAAAATTTAATTTAGCTTATAATATAATCTATACTAGTAATAATACAAAAATTTAGGAGATAAACTTTATGGAATACATAATTTTCGATTTGGAATTCAACCAAGGATTTGACAAAAAACTCAATAAAACTGTGTCCAATGAAAAATGTCCTTTTGAAATTATACAAATAGGAGCAATTAAACTGGATTCTAAATTTAATATAGTAGATACATTTAATAGCTATATTAAACCTACAATATACAAGGCAATGCACCCTTTTATTAGTCGCATGACTAATATCAAAGACTCTGATTTTAACGATTCACCTACTTTTCCTGAGGTCTATAACAATTTCATAAAATTTATATCATCACAAGACCCTATACTATGTGTTTGGGGAGTTGGAGATTTAAAGGAATTATATAGAAATATCAATTATCATAAGCTAGCATCAGATATTTTACCTAAGTCTTATATTAATATTCAACAACATGCATCTAAATACTTTAATAATCCAGCAGGGAAAAGTATTGGCTTACAAAATGCTATTTCTATATTGGAACTTGATGAAAAAATGTCTTATCACAATGCTTTAAATGATGCATATTATACAGCAAAGGTTTTTATTAAGATATACAATCCAAGTATAGTACCTGATATATATGTGTACACAAATATTAAATCTAAATCTATAAAGTATTCTAATAAAAAAAGAGTTGACTATGATAAATTATTTGATGAGTTTAAGAAAATTCTAAATCGTGATTTGACTAAAGACGAGAAAAAAATTATTAATTTAGCTTACAATATGGGAAAAACAAATCAATTTGAATTAGAAAATTGTAAGCAAAGAAAAAATAAGTGAAATTTTTCTAGGTTAAAAACAGGCATGTAGATTAAAAGAATAATTAAATTTACATCTACAGCCCAATTTTTATCCTGATTAAACTTCTATCTTATCTCTAATTCTACTGGACAATGGTCTGACCCCAATACCTCAGTGTGTATATTTACATTTGTCAATCTATCTTCTAGTTTTTTGGATGCACAAAAATAATCTATTCTCCATCCAGCGTTATTTTTTCTTGCATTAAATCTATATGACCACCAACTATACACTCCTTCTTTATCAGGATTAAAGTATCTATATGTGTCTATAAATCCACTATCTAATAATTTAGAGAATTTTTCTCTTTCTTCCTTCGTAAAACCTGCATTCTTTGTGTTGTTTTTAGGATTTTTCAAGTCTATTTCTTTATGTGCAACATTCATATCTCCACACACTATTACAGGCTTATGATTATCTAATTTAACCAAATAATCTATAAAATCATCTTCCCATCTAGTTCTATATTCTAATCTCTTTAACTCAGATTGAGAGTTTGGCGTATATACAGTAACAAAATAAAAATCTTCAAATTCTAAAGTTATAACTCTACCTTCCTTATCATGTTCTTCTATATTTATTCCATACATTACTTTTAAAGGCTCTTTTTTTGTAAATATAGCAGTACCTGAATAACCTTTTCGCTCTGCATAATTCCAGTATTGAAAATAACCTGGCAAATCTAACTCTATTTGCCCTTCCTGTAATTTAGTCTCTTGTAAACAAAATATATCTGCATCAATATCTCTAAAAAAGTCTAAAAATCCTTTCCCAACACATGCTCTTATCCCATTAACATTCCACGATATAAATTTCATATTCCACTCCTCATCTAAATAGTAATTTTCTATTAGTTTTTTCATTTATTTTTCTATTTGTTTTTATTTTAACATTAATATACTATAATTTTATTTTAAAATCATTATTTCTTTAATACCTAAAAAATATATACTTTAATCAAATTTTAATTTTTTTGTTAATTCTTCAGGATTCATTGAAGAAACATACATATTTGTTCCAAGTTCAAATCCTCCAAGGTTATACTTTCTTGGTATTATGTGCATATGAACATTAAAGTATGATTTTGTTTCAATTTTTGTTGGATGAGTATGAATACATAAGTTAAATGGCATATATCCATTTATATTATATAATTTTTTAAATAATTTTTCGAATATCATAGAAATCTCTTTTATATTGTTATCTGTTAATTCATCAAACTTTATGTTGTCTTTAAATATTACCCTTACTTCTCCACTGTATTTAGTTGCATAGGGTATAATTACTAAAAAAGCATCTCCATTATAAACTACTCTTTTATTTAAACTTATTTCATTTTCTACCAAGTCATTATACAAAGAGCTTTTATTGCTATCATAATACTCTTTTGAAACCAACAACTCATTTGTAATTTCAGGTGGAATAAAAGACATAGATAGTATTTGAGCATGTGGATGCATCAAAGATGCTCCAGCCTTTCTCAAGAAATTTTTAAAAATACTCACATATTCTACTTTGTCATCTTTCGACAAATCTTTAAATCTATTTCTATACATAAAAAAAACATCTTCAAATTCTTTTTGATTCATATTGTAAAAACTGCTGTTATGTTTATTACTTTCTATCATTACCTCATGAATACCATATATATCTCTTGCTAAACCATCAATTATAGGAAATTTATTATATATAGATTTTACAAGCCAACCTTCGTCATCTTTTATTTCAAATAGCGTATCCGTTGCATAAACTTCATTTCCCTTGCAAAATGGGCATCCTTCATCGTATTCATTAGTCTCTTCTTCATCATTTGGTACATCAATTGTATCTAATGGCCTTTTCAACCTATCAGTAGCAAATATAACAACATCATTAGTAATTGGATCTATTCTTAATTCTCTCATAATTAACACCTCTTAGTTAATAGCCTTTAATATAATTATATGATATTTATTGTATCTGTTAAATAAATTTATAATATTTTTTATAATTTTACATATTTAGTATTAGGTATTTTAAATTTGTAATACAAAAAAATATAACTAATATATCCATATATTATCATACTATAAATAAGTTTATGTACATATAATTTATTAGTATAAATATGAGTATTTCACTCTAATTTGTTAAAAGTTTATTTTAAAGCTATATTAATTTTTTTTGATGATTTTTACCTATAAGTATGTTATTATTATCTTGTAAAGATGTCTTGTATTCCAATATACAATTTACATAATACAATATACGTACTTAAATTAAATAGGGGGTATTAAAATGAATTATTCAAACAGAGTTAGTGCAATGCAAGCCTCTCCAATCAGAAAACTTGTTCCATTTGCACAAGCAGCAAAAGATAAAGGAATCAAAGTATATCACTTAAACATAGGTCAACCAGACATAAAAACTCCTCAAGGGTTTTTTGATGCTGTTAAAAACTTTGATAGCGAAGTTTTAGAATATGCTACTTCTGAAGGTATTCCAGAATTATTAGAAGCACTTCAAAATTACTACAAAACTTACGATATGAATTTTGAAAAAGATGAATTATTAGTGACTAATGGTGGTAGTGAAGCTTTACTTTTCACTATGATGGCTGTTTGTGACCCAGGAGATAATTTATTAGTTCCAGAACCATTCTATACTAACTACAATGGATTTGGTCAATGTGTAAACGTGGAAGTTAATGCTGTTACAACAAAAGCAGAAAACGGTTTCCACCTTCCATCAAAAGAAGAAATAGCTTCTAAGGTAGATGATAGAACTAAAGCTATAATTCTTTCTAACCCAGGAAATCCAACTGGTGCAATTTATACAAAAGAAGAACTTAATATCCTAGCTGAAATAGCTAAAGAAAAGAACCTATGGATAATAGCAGACGAAGTTTATAGAGAATTTGTTTATGATGGACTTGAATACACTAGCTGTGGTAACTTAGAAGGTGTACAAGACAGAGTTATAATAATAGACAGTGTTTCTAAGAGATACAGTGCTTGTGGTGCTAGAATTGGTTCTATTGCTTGTAAAAACAAAGGACTTATAGCTCAAATACTTAAATTATGTCAAGGAAGACTTTGTGTTCCTACATTAGAACAAATAGGAGCTGTTGAATTATACAAAACTCCAGTTTCTTACTTCAAAGAAGTTAATGAAGAATACAAAAAAAGAAGAGACGTATTATACAATGAATTAATGAAAGTTGAAGGTGTTATCTGTAAAAAACCAACTGGTGCATTCTATATAGTTGCTAAATTACCAGTTGAAAATGCAGAAGATTTCACAGTTTGGATGTTAAAAGAATTCAACAAAAATAATGAAACTGTTATGGTTTGCCCTGCTGAAGGATTCTATGCTACTCCAGGTTTAGGACGTGACGAAATAAGATTAGCTTACATCTTAAATGAAACTGACCTTCATAGAGCTGCTACATTATTAAAAGAAGGTTTAGAACAATATGTAGCTTTACACAAATAAATTTTAAAAATTTACCTTATGTAAATTTTATTAGATAAAAAATCCCCTTTTCAACCAGTATTTGAAAAGGGGATTTTTCATAGTTTCCTATTTAAATTCATCTTTATTTAATATATATTGAAGAGTATTTATTGCTCCTAGATAGTTCTTTCTATCTTCTTCAGTTAGTCTAGAAAGCTTTTCTTCTAATCCATCACTTAATTTATCCATAAAATCAGAAGCTATCTTATCTCCTTCTTCTGTAATATCAATTAAATACTTTCTTCTATCAACTAAATCTCTTTCTCTTGTTACATACTTCTTTTCTGTTAAATCATCTACCATACTAGTTAGACTGCCTTTTTCTATATTTAATTTAGAGCATAAATCAGTCATGCTTATTACTCCATAATTTCTTATAAATACTAATGCTCTTAATTGTGTTTTATTTACATTATAGTCTGGTGCGAATTTTTTTAGGTCTTCTAAATATAAACTAGAATAAATCTTAGGAAATGTTTTTACCAAAAAACTTATAGTATCTTTTACTACGTATTTCATACAATCACCTCGGTTGTTTTAAAATTTATTAAATTATCTAACTAACTTTATTTCAGTTTACATTAAAAATATTGCAAGTACAATAGTTTTTGAATAATGATTAAATTTAATTAGTAATCTTATTGTTTTTCTTATTTTTAACTATATTTTTCTAATTAAATATTATTTATATAGCTATTTTATTGAATTCATGATATAGTAAGTAAGGAAGAACTCTTCACAGCGGTGAAGAGCAGACGCTAGCCCATTAAAATGGCTATCTTATTTATAAATAAGATAGCCATTTTTAATTATATTTTATCCATAAAACTTAAACTCTTAAATCCACATCTACTTTTCCTAAATCTTCTTTATAATCTTTTATAGCTGGTTCTACAACTTCATTTACAAATTCCACAACCTGTTGTGGAGCTCTACCTATAAAGTTTTTTGGGTCCATTATAGATAGTATTTCTTCCTTGCTCATTTTAAATGAATCATCATTCATTATAAGCTCAATTAAATTATTATCTTTACCTTCATGTTTAACTCTATAAGCAGCTTTCATAGAATATTCTCTTATTATCTCATGTAATTCCTGTCTATCCCCACCTCTTTTTACAGCTTCCATAAGTATTGTTTCTGTAGCCATAAAAGGAAGTTCTTCATTTACACGTTTATTTATCATATTTTCATATACTACTAACCCATCAGTTACATTTATACCTATTTCAAGTATAGCATCTGCTGCCATAAAAGCTTGAGGTATAGCTAGCCTTTTATTTGCTGAGTCATCTAATGTTCTCTCTAACCATTGAGTAGCCTGTACCATTGCAGGGCTTATAGATTCAGATATTATATATTTAGATAAAGAAGCTATTCTTTCACTTCTCATTGGATTTCTTTTATAAGCCATTGCTGATGAACCTATTTGATTTTTTTCAAACGGCTCTTCTAATTCTTTTAGACTTTGTAAAAGTCTTATATCATTAGTCATTTTATGCATACTTTGAGCTATTCCTGATAATACACTTATTACTTGATAGTCTAGCTTTCTAGTATACGTTTGTCCACTTACTGCATAAGAAGAACTATATCCCATTTTTTTGCATATTTTCTTATCTAACTCTTTTACTTTTTCATGGTCTCCTTCAAATAAACTTAAAAAACTTGCTTGAGTTCCAGTAGTCCCTTTAACTCCTCTTAATTTCATATTGTCTATTCTATAATTTAAGTCTTCTAAATCAATGATTAAATCTTGAGCCCACAAACAAGCTCTTTTTCCTACTGTTGTAAGTTGTGCTGCTTGAAAGTGTGTAAAACCAAGAGCTGGCATATCCTTATACTTAAGTGCAAATTCTTTTAAGTTATTTATTAAATTTACAAGCTTTACTCTTAAAAGTTTTAAGGCTTCATTCATTTGTACAACGTCTGTATTATCTCCAACATAAGCAGATGTTGCTCCTAGGTGGATGATTCCTTTAGCTTTTTCACATTGTAAACCATACGCTTTTACATGAGACATTACATCATGTCTTACTTCTTTTTCTATTTTTCTAGCTTCATCAAAATTTATATTATCTATATTAGCTCTTAACTCATCTAATTGTTCTTCAGTTATATTGATTCCTAACTCATGCTCGCCTTCAGCAAGAGCAACCCATAATCTTCTCCATGTAGAAAATTTAAATTGTGGAGAAAATATATAACTCATATCTTTACTACAGTATCTATCTGTAAGCGGATTTGAGTACGTAGTATATTTGTTATCTATCATTATATTAGCACCTTCCTTAAATCTTTTGTTGTATAGTTATTATGTACATATTAGTACATAAATAATTATATATAATTTTACGAACTATAACAAGACTTTTTTATTTTTTGTTCATATTTATATAGAGTATTTTTTATGTGCTAATACTTTTTATTTATATCTAGATTATCTTTTTCGATTAAATAATCTACAATCTCACTATCAACAAAATTCAATACATATTTATATCTAATTGCATAGTATTTATCACTCCAGCCAAGTTGATTTTTTACGTCACTCTCATCTGCCCCAAGTCTTAAACTTATTGCTGCAAATGAATGTCTAAAATCTCTTGCTGAATATTGAGAAAGTCCAGCTAAATCTAATGCTTTTTTTACTATCAATCTGACATTTCTGTCTGTTATAGAATTGCTTTTTTGAGTTGTAAAAATAAAATCATCATTAGGTATTATTACTTCCGGAAGTCCAGAATAATTTCTGTAGTCTTCTAAAAGCCTAAAAAAGTATGGATGTAACTTTACTACTCTCTCTTTTCTTCCCTTTCCTAGTCTAACATACGAGTTATCGTTTTCATCTACCATAAGGTCTTTCCACTTTAAGCTAACTAATTCATTTAATAAACACCCAGTAGTAACTAGACAGACTATTATTACTCTATCTCTTATATTCAGTTTTGGTAAAATACCTATAAGCTTATTTATTTCCTGTATGCTTAAAACATCATCCTTTGTCTTTATTCTAGTTACTGTCGGTTTTTCTACATGTCTAAATGGATTTATATCTATATATCCTTCTTTTTTTAAGAAGTTATAAAAACTATGTAAATAACTATATATCTTTTCACAAGTTGATTTTGCATATTTAGTTTGTATATAGTCCACAAAATTTTTACAATCTTCCTTTGTTACATAAATTAATTCTTTTCCTTTTAAAAACTCTTTAAATAGCATAACCTTTGATAAATAATCGTGTTTTGTATTTGGGTTTAATTTTGTAGAAAAAACATTAAAAGTTTCATACTCATAATCATCCAATATTTTCGTACTATACATAATAACTCCTTTCCTTTTCATAAAATAAAATAGTTATACTTTTACTATACCATATATTTCCCCTTCTTATATACCCCTTATTCAATAGACAAGTTTCAAGTTTATTTTTTTTAATTATGAAGGTTTTATGAAAATATCAATCTTTCATTGTGCACTACACAGTACTGTGGTATTATAAGTTAGTAAAAGATGGCATATTTTATTAATATTTGAATAAAATATGCTACTATAAATTTGTATTGGAGGTATTTAAATTTGGAAACATTTAGTTTGCTTGAAGTTTTTAAAGCAGTCATTTTGGGAATAGTTCAAGGAATCACAGAATGGCTACCAGTAAGTAGTACAGGGCATATGATATTAGTTGATGAGTTTATAAAATTGAATTTTTCATCTACATTTATAAATACATTTTTGGTTGTAATTCAATTTGGTTCAATATTAGCTGTACTTGTTATATTTTTTAGGAAGTTAAATCCTTTTGATAGTGCAAAGAATACTAAACAAAAAAAAGAAACAGTTCGCTTATGGCTTAAGGTTATAATTGCAGTTATACCATCTGGAGTTATTGGGATACTGTTTGAGGATGATATAGATAGACTATTCTTCAATTCAACAGTGGTTGCTATTGCCCTTATCGTATATGGTATAATAATGATAGGACTTGAAAGTAGAAATAAAAGACCAAAATATAAAGATTTTTCTCAAGTTACATATAAACTAGCTCTTTGTATAGGTTTATTCCAATGTCTAGCTCTTATTCCAGGTACATCTAGATCTGGTTCAACTATAATCGGTGCAGTATTACTTGGTACTTCTAGATACGTAGCAGCAGAATTTTCATTCTTCTTAGCTATTCCTACAATGCTCGGAGCTAGTGCATTAAAACTTTTAAAAGCTGGCTTTGGATTTACTGGATTTGAATGGCTTATTTTGGGTGTTGGCTCTGTAGTAGCTTTTGTGGTTTCAATCGTAGTTATTAAGTTTTTTATGGATTATATCAAAAAACACGATTTCAAAGTCTTTGGTTATTATAGAATAATTTTGGGTATAGTTGTTCTTGGTTATTTCTTTTTATTCTAGAGTATTTTAATTTAATGACAAATGATAAGGAGAAAAATTATGAGTGTTAAAAAGGAAATATTTGATTGGATTAAGTCAATAGCCATGGCTATTGTACTTGCATTTGTAATATTACAATTTATAAGACCTTCTATTGTTAGTGGAGAATCAATGTATCCTACTTTAGATGATAAAGACTATCTAATTTTAAATAGAATATCATATAAAGTTGGTAAACCTGAAAAAGGTGATATTGTAGTTTTTAAAACTAATTTAGTTGATGGAGATACTGGAAAGAAAAAAGATTTAATAAAGAGAGTTATAGCTACAGAAGGCGACAGTATAAAAATATCCAATTCTAAAGTATATGTAAATGGCAAATTACTAACTGAACCATATATACATAATAATTATACTTCTGGAGATATAGACACAGTTGTTCCAAAAGGAAAGTTATTTGCAATGGGTGATAATAGAGAAAATAGTAATGATAGTAGATTCCCAGATGTAGGCATGGTTGATGAAGATGAAATTCTTGGGAAAGTCATGGTAAGATTATTACCTTTTGATAATATTGGAAAAGTAAATTAAAAAAATAAGAGACTGAGTTGGTAATATTTATTTTACACAATTCAGTCTCTTTTAATTTTTTGAATTCAAAATACTTTTTATTCCCTATCTTCCTTTGATTCTGTAATAATTCTTATTATATCACTTGCATCTTCATTAAAAGTTGTTACTATACTTAGATAATCAGTGGCCCTACTCATAGCCAAATAAACCTTATTTAAATCACCTACAAAGTCATTTACTTGATAATCTTGCTCTGTATCATTTATTGTTTGATTATATAACATTTCTAACTCACATATTATTATAGCCTTATATTCTAAATTCTTTATTGTATATATATTTGCTATTGTCGTTCCTATCTTCTTGCTTATGTTTGTTAAGTTATCTTCTGCACATATATAAGGAATTTGTGCTTCTTCTAATGCCTTTTTTAACATGTATTGAAAATAAATAGTTTTTCCACTTTTTAATTTCTTCTTGTTATAAGGATATACAATAGCAACTTCAGAATAATCAAGACCTTTTTTGCCTATCAAATATTCAATTTCCCATATTACAGAACTTATTTGGTCGTCTAAGTCACTTACTTTTATTATATCAACCGACTTATTACCACCTCTAAGTGCTTTTGTATTAAAAAAAGTATTAAACTTTGTATTAGGTCTTAATTCATTAATATAAGCATTAGAATGATTTGAAAAATTATTTGTAAAATCAACAATTTCTTTAGCTTGCCTATAATTTTTATTTAATATGATTTTATCATCAAACTCTATATTACTATATAGTTTCCTAAATATATTTAGTCTATTAAAGATATTTAAAGAGTTACAAGAATACACATTAAATATGAATTTTGTTTTATATAAAAACTCTCTTATAAAATCTATTTCATAATCTAAAAAACTTTCTGCTTCATCAATAAAAATAGCCTTAAACATGTTTTTATTCTTTATAATGTTTTGTGCTTGCTTTACAAGATTATTAAATGTTTTTTCATAATCATTTTTTAACATATTGTAGTCAATAATTAGATTATATTTTTTAGCTAATTTAAATATAAAAGAGCTAAATGTATGAACTTCTAAATTGTTGTTATCTTTATATAATAATTCAATTCTTTCTCGAAGTTCATTACATAGTTGTTTTGTATGTGTAAATATTAGTAATTTATGATGTGGATATACTTTTGCCAGTTTTATAGCTCTAGAAAGCATATTTGCAGTTTTCCCTATACCAGAACCGCCTTCAATAAGCGTATTTCCATATTTAATAGAAATAGCATCTTTAATTTGAACTTCTTCCATCATAGTTGCTGTATACTTATAGTCATCATTGTAGAAGGAAATTTTTTTAAATTTTTCGTTTAGGTGAAGTGTGTCATTTATTATATAGTATTCTGAACATATATCTAATAAAAATAAATTTAAATTTATTTCATCATTTTTTTCCTTAAGATATTCATCCAGTGAAGCACTAGCCATTATATCTTGAAGCTTATTTTTATCTATTATATTATTATTCACAAATTCTTCAAACTCATAAGCTTCGTCTACTTCAACATATGGCATAATATAAACATAATTATAGCTTATATTTCTATTCTTTTGTCCCATTTTAAGTTTCAAAAGTTCATATTCCTCATGCATAACTTCAAGTAACTCTTCTTCCAAAATAAAATATATATCTTCTGTTGTATCCATAAATTTTATAAATAAAATTTTTCCATCTTTTACATACAACAAGTCAGTATTTATTCCTTTAAAAGGAGTAACTTTTGGCACTACTTTAACGTCCTCATTGATATTTTCGTAAAATACTTTCTCGAATTCTTTCAATTTCAGGGCGTCTAACTGAGAGTTTATATTTATGTATTGGCTCACTTACATTACCTCCTTCTGTTATAATTAATTATACCATTTTAAACTATATTTTTATATATACTTTTTATAGGCAAATTTCGTAAATAAATTCAAAATAAGTACAAATAAATACAAAACTATTAAAGAAAATTTGCAATAAGTATAGATATATATAACTATAAAATACTTTATGATAGGTACTGACAAAATAAACTTCATAAATATTTTTTAAATAATAAATAAAATCAACTCTAAAAAGGTAAAATTTCTTTAACTAGTGACTTATATTACTCAATTATATAAAAATTAATGAACAAAAAATTTTAAAACCTGCTAAAAAACAATCCATTTTTATTAGCAGGTTTTATTTAAATTATTTTTCTACAAAAATATTAAAGTTTGATATATCTGTGTAAACTGCATAAAAAACAGGGTAACGATTTTGGTATAGTTCATTTACAAACTTACCTTGCATTCTCACAGGGAAATAGTGACCATCTGTATGACGGAAGTTAAAAATCACTTCAAAAGTTTCTCTCTTAGGTATTGCTTTATGCAGTGTATCAAGTACAACCTGTAAATCCTCTGGTGATATAGGTGAAAGTACATCAAAATCTTTAGATGAAACGTTTTTAGCTGAGTAACCAGTAAACTCAAGCATTTTTTGGTTAAAGTAAAGCAGTTTCAAATTTTCCATACAAGCAAATTTTGCAATCCCATCAGTAGACATCTCCAACAATAATTTTGCATCTCTAGTATCTATATGAAATGATATACCATCAATAGAATCATCACCAAAAATATGGAAAGAATTTTTTCCATGACCCTTTGCATAGTAAAGTGCCTGGTCTGCTTTTTCATAGAGTTCAGAATACTTACAGCCATGTTCAGGATATATCGCCACACCAATGCTACATGAAATAGAAAATTCTTTATGTTCAGCAAAACGTTTCTGGTTAATCTTAGAACAAAAACGCTCTAATTTATCCATAATTATATAATCACTGCTATTGAAATCTTTTATCAACACAACAAATTCATCTCCACCAATACGTCCAACAATATCATCTTCACGAAATTGAGACTTTAATTCCAATGCAAATTCACTTATAATAAAATCTCCAAATGCATGACCATATTTATCATTTACATTTTTAAAATCATCAATATCGAAAATTAGAAAAAAATGTTCCGAATTTTTATTTTTATCACTTTTTAAAAATGTACTAATAAAGTCCTCTGTTACTCCCTTATTAT
The DNA here is from genome assembly GCF_020657705.1 of Clostridioides sp. ZZV15-6598. NCBI lineage: Bacteria > Bacillati > Bacillota > Clostridia > Peptostreptococcales > Peptostreptococcaceae > Clostridioides > Clostridioides sp. ZZV15-6598. The sequence continues at coordinate 12,461 of NZ_JAGWCS010000003.1, forward strand.
AAAGACCAGTAAGAGAATCACGTTGTGAACGCTCAAGAAGCAACAATTCTCTATTTTTTTCTTCATCTATATTTTCACGATAAGAAATCATACGAACAGATTCATCTGACGTCCAAAAGAAAATTCTAGCAGTAATCCTCATCCAATGATAATTTTCTTCATCTGTTTTAATTAAAAAATCATAGCTTATGTTATTGATTCCGCTATTATAACACTTAAGAACATTTTCAGGTAAAAATGTATCTAAGTAACCTTGTGCGTACTCTTCTTTAATTTGCCCTTTAGCAATTATATATAGTGCTTCATCATATGGTGTGCTAAGACCTAAGCCAAACTCTTGAAAATATCGATTTGCATCTTCACAACCAGCTCTATTATTAGTAACATCAATCTCAAAAATATTTTCATAGAGATCTTCAGTGGATTTACTCAATAACTTTTGATACTCTAGTTTCTGAGAAGAGCTGAGCTTAATTATTTGTTGCTTGTATTTCTTAAGCACACGTGTAATTGTAAAAAGTACAAATATTATAATTAAAATTATAATTGCAATTCCTTTTAAAAATTGTATTTGAAGTTGTTTACTCATTGCAGTCAAATCATTTTCCAAGACAAGATGCCATTTTAAGCTTGGGACATACTGATATACGACATAACTTTTTAATTTTTCTGATGAATTCCAAAAACTCTTCTGTTCTTTTTTGTTGTTCAAGATTAAATCTTTTGAAGCAGATAAATTACTACTTTCATCTTCAAATAAATTAACATGTTCATGGCCTGTTTTCCCAGATGATAATTGAACAAATCCTTTATCATCAATTAGACGTGCTACAACATCAAACTTTTCATCATATTCTTTAAGCAACATTTGTAATGAATCAACTTTTAATCCAACCCCAATAATTCCCATAGTTGACCCATTCTCATCTTTTATCTTACAATTTACAAATACAGTAATACTATTGTTACTTGCCTCATCATTATCAACATTTAACGAATATTCCTCATCCTGTTTTAAAAAATCATAATACCACTGATTCTCTGAATTATCAGCATTAAGTGTCCTATCAAGTCCATTAAAATGATAATAATTATTTGTCTTGGTTGAAACTAAAAAAACAGAATCATAGGAATATTTATTTCTGTATGTATTTAAGTAATCCTGTAATTTATAAACAAATTCCTTATCATTTATATGTTCTTTCTCACTATCTAAAAAATTTTTTAGTAGACTATCATTTGCCATGGTAAGAGATACATTTATAGGTTGTGAGAGAAGTTTATCTATCTGATAATAAATACCTTCAGCAGCTAATGTAGATACGTGCTCAATATCATTTTTAAAAATGTTAGTATTAGATTGGTATCCAATCACAGAAGTAGCTATAAAACCAATAGTAATAATAACGCAAACAATAACATTTGTATGTAAAAGTGTATTTTTTTTCATCATGTATCCTCTCTTTCATCATCACTTTGGCTCATTGTATTTTCAACTTTTTAGTACTCACAATATAATTAATTTTAATCAGCAAACTATCTCAAAAACTTAATTTTATTTCAAGTACTAAAATATTATTTTTTCATAAATCAATATTAATGCATAGATATTACATACAAAAATATATAAATTGCTTATCTAAATCATTTTTAATAATATAAATATATTATATAAATTTTATTTATTATTATATATTTTTAATATTTATATAATATATTAATATAATCGATAATGCACATCCAAAGCACATCAACAAAACAAAAAACTTAAGGACTCCTCCTGTCTAAAAACAGATTCTCTATCTTTCACAATTATAATTAAAAGTTTTTTGATACAGCATACCTGTAGTTAATTCTGCCCAGCTGTAATTTGTCATGTATTCTCCAGCATATGTGTTAACTGCCATCATATCCCACCTTAGCATATTATAATAATCACAATCAAATTTTGTAATATTTACTGCAAGACTATTCCATTTTTTAATAACTATATATTCAATTTTTGCATCCTTCATAGTTTTCATCAGATGTGATATAACAGTTTGCGTTTGGTTTTGCAAAGAACGGTTGTATTCTTTGTCCTCCCAAAGTACTGCTGCAATTTCAGCAATAGTCACACTTGCGCCTTTCCTATCTACTAAATAAGCAAGTAATTCTTTTGATTTTGCTCTAGTAAAAGTTAATGGCTTTTCATCTACAAATACCTCAAAGTTACCAAATGTATGAATAAATATATGGCTCTTATGCTCCAAAACAACAGGAGAGCGTAAATTTTCTATTTCTTTCTGAATTCCTTCTATTGTAACAGGCTTGAGAAGATAGCCACTAGCATGCATTGAAAATGCATCTAACGCATACTCTGAATAACCAGTTACAAAAATAATATTTATGTTTGGCAAAATTTCTTTTGCTAAACATGCAAACTCTAATCCATTCATACTGTACATCTCAATGTCAAGAAATGCAATATCTACATAATGTCTTTTTAAATATTCTAATGCCAACTTAGGTTCATCAAAAAGAGTGATTTTTTCAATACCAGAAATATATATTAATTTTTCATTCATATTTTTAAGAGCAATTTGCTCATCATCCACAACAATTATATTCATAATTTTACTCCTTTCTAATAGGAATGATTATTGTTACTATTGTACCTTTTCCTATACAACTTTCTATATTTAAATTTCCATTACATTGTGTCTCTAATCGTCTTTTTACATTTTGAATCCCAATATGGCTTTTTCCATCATTTGCTCTTTCAAAGGGTCGGAAACCTACTCCATCATCTTTTATAACAATATAAATGTTATTTTCATCCTTGGATGTTGATACTATAATTGTTCCACCTTCTTTTTGTTTTGTAACACCATGTCGTATTGCATTTTCAACAATTGGTTGTACAGTGAGAACAGGAATAAAAAAATCAGTAATTGTAAGCTCATAATGGATTTTTATACGCTCTCCAAAGCGTAATAGCTCTATGTACAAATAATTTTTTAAATGAGCTAATTCTTTTTCAAATGGAATTAGCTTTTTTTGTGTAAGAGAATCCATATTCCCACGAAGATAAGAAGAAAATTTTTCTACTGCATGAACTGCCATGTCAGAATCATGTTTACACAAATATTGAATAGTATTAAGTGCATTATATAAAAAATGAGGCTGTATTTGACTAAGCATTATAGAAATGCGATTTTCCATCAATTCTCCCTCTAATCTCTGTTGAAACTTTTCCTTCCTTTTGATAGACAGCATCATATGCCCAATCTGTAATACAATAGTGGTTAGAAAACCTATACAGAAAAATGGTAAGCTTCTAATGTATATAGTATAATAATTTGCTATTTCTGCAATACCACCTATAGTTGCTGGTAGATAAGCAACCAACGCAATCTTAGCATCAACTTCTCTATATATAATAATTTCTATAACCAAGAACCCCATACCAAGTGATACAATTAGAATACAGATGCTATTTTGTAAAATAAGAAACTCATGCAAATCGTAAATATGTAGTATTTGAAGAATCACACAAAATAGTATGCCAATCATAATTGAATACACACCTAAATTTATAACTTTTAATCTCCATTCAGTTAAGTAGGTAGCCAAATAAAGTATGCAAAACGTTGGAAGTAAAAACTGTGACAGTAATTCCAAAATACTAACAAGAGTTGGAGATTGGATAATAAGAGTAAGTATATTAAAATCCGCTAAACACCAAATTCCACCAAATATAGCAAACCATGATAATAAAAAAATCTGACGTGTTAGCTCACTTTTCAAACAAAACAAAATAATACTTGCAATTAAGCCAAACAATCCAAAAGATATTGTTAACATAGTAAATATAAGACCAATCCTATTTTCATGGAGTGTACTAACAATTAAATCTCCCTTAGAACCAATCTGCATTTCATCAAAAAAACATACTAATTGTAATGCTCGTCCGCTAGGGTACACCCGTTGTATAGTTATCTCAACTAAATCATCAACTGATATTCCATCAGATTTAAAACCTGTCCATAGATGTCCTGTAGACTTTGTTAGTGCATTTTCTGACTCCTCCTGACCTATGGAGAATACCTCTTTATTGGATACATGGATATTAACTTTTAGATGACTGATATGTAATAAAAGTGTCTCTCCTGCTGGAATATTTCTGCTAAAATGTCCACGCAAATAAATAGACTCTTTTCTTATATTATTCAATGAGTCAACATTGATAAATGGATGGAAATTTTCAGAATCAGATGTTCTAAATTCTCCAATAAATGAAACTGGAATAAGATTACTTCGAGGATTTGAATGTTTGTCTGATTTAAAAGCACAAACAAGCAACAGTATTACTGATAAAGTTAGTAATACAGGTAAATAATACATATACCATCTAGATGTTTTCTTTTCCACAATAGTTTCCTCCATAAAATATATGCATATTTTTTATATATTTAAATATATAAAAAAATTATATAACCTAAAAATATTTATTTAAATATAATAGATTATTTTATCACTTCATTATATCAAACAAACTTAAATAATTATACAAACAATGTGTATATAAGAATTAATTTTATTTATTCTTTATAATTAATATTTATTCACCTTATACTTATTTCAAATTATATAATTTTAAACCCTAAAAATTAAAAAGCCACAGGATAAATCATTATATCCTGTGGCAAATCTAAATTTTTAAAAATATTTTTATTATCATTTAGATATTTATATTTTATTTTGCATATTCTATAGCTCTTGTTTCTCTTATTATACTTACTTTTATTTGTCCAGGATATTCAAGTTCATCCTCTATTTTCTTAGTCATATCTCTAGCTAATAAGTGTATTTCTTCATCATTTATAGCTTCTGGTTTTACCATTATTCTAATTTCTCTACCAGCTTGTATAGCAAATGATTTTTCTACACCTTCGTATGAATTAGCTATCTCTTCTAGTTTTTCAAGTCTCTTAATATAAGCTTCCAAAGTCTCTCTTCTAGCACCAGGTCTAGCAGCTGATATCGCATCTGCTGCTGTAACTAATACAGCTTCTACTGTTTGAGGCTCATAATCTCCATGATGTGTACTCATAGCATGTATAACTTCTTTAGACTCCTTATAACGTCTAAGTAAATCCATACCTATTTCAACATGTGTACCTTCCATTTCATGATCTACAGCCTTACCTATATCATGTAATAAACCAGCTCTCTTAGCTAATCTAATGTCTGCGCCTATCTCAGCAGCCATTATACCAGCTATATGAGCAACTTCTATAGAATGTTTAAGGACATTTTGTCCATAACTAGTTCTATAATTAAGTCTACCTAATAATCTTATTAATTCTGGATGAATTCCATGTACACTAGTTTCAAATGCAGCTTGTTCACCATATTCTTTTATAATATTGTCAACTTCTTTTCTCGCTTTTTCAACCATTTCTTCAATTCTAGCTGGATGTATTCTTCCATCTGCTATTAATTTTTCTAGAGCAATTCTTGCAATTTCTCTTCTTATTGGATCAAATCCTGATAAAATTACTGCTTCTGGAGTGTCATCTATTATAAGGTCTATCCCTGTTAAAGTTTCTAGAGTCCTTATATTTCTACCTTCTCTACCTATTATTCTACCCTTCATTTCATCATTAGGTAAGCTCACTACTGTAACAGTAGTTTCAGCTACGTGATCTGCTGCACATTTTTGAATTGCATATCCTATAATTTCTCTTGATTTCTTATCAGCTTCTTCTTTAGCTTGACCTTCTATCTCTTTTATCATTATAGACATTTCACGTCTTACATCTCTCTCAGCATTTGTTAAAATAATTTCTTTAGCCTTATCAGATGTAATTCCTGATATGCTTTCTAATTTTTCCAATTGTTGAGTTTTTATTACTTCAACTTCTTCTTCTTTCTTTTCAACTGTCTTTAGTTTTTCACTTAAATTTACTTCTTTAGATTCTAAATTTTGTAGTTTTCTATCTAAGACTTCTTCTTTTTGTACTACTCTTTTTTCATACTTTTGTACTTCTGTTCTTCTTTCTTTGTTTTCTCTTTCAGCTTCTGTTCTCCATTTATGGATCTCTTCTTTAGCTTCTAATAACTTTTCTTTCTGTACTGTTTCTGAGTCGTGGTGTGCTTTATCTATTATTTCTTTGGCCAAGTTTTCAGCTTGTCCAATTTTTGCTTCAGATATATTTTTTCTAACAAAATATCCAGCTATAATACCAACAGCTGCACCTATTACAATCATTACTACACTATCTATGACATCCACCTCCTTCGTTAATAATCCCAAAATGTCATCACTATGATTAAAAAATATTCCTAATAATTAAAATTAAATTTAGATATTTTATCCTCACTTAATTTTATAATTTTTTCAACATTGTGTCAAGCTAATAGGGAGCGTGGTATGTCCTTATTTAATAGTTATTTTTTTATATTTTCACTTATTTTTCAACAACTTCTTCTGATACCAAAGTACCCGCTTCTTCACTAACCTCATTTAAGTTGTAAAATGTTCTAACTTTTTCATCTATTTCATTAGTTAAATCCATATTATCCTCTAGGAATTTTTTTACATTTTCTCTTCCTTGTCCAAGTTTAGTATCATTGTAACTATACCATGAACCTGATTTTTTAACTATATCTATGTCAGCAGCTATATCTAAAAGATCTCCAATTTTTGATATACCTTCTCCATACATTATATCAAATTCAGATTGTTTAAATGGTGGTGCTACTTTGTTTTTAACAACCTTAACTCTTGTTCTGCTTCCTATAACCTTGTCACCTTGTTTTATTGTGTCTATTTTTCTAACATCCAATCTAACTGATGAGTAGAATTTTAATGCACGTCCTCCAGTAGTTGTCTCTGGATTTCCAAACATTATTCCTACTTTCTCTCTTAATTGGTTTATGAATATAGCAACACAATTTGATTTTTTAATCGAACCAGTTAATTTTCTAAGTGCTTGAGACATAAGTCTAGCTTGTAAACCTACATGAGAATCACCCATATCTCCGTCTATTTCTGCTTTTGGAACCAATGCTGCAACTGAATCTATTACTATTATATCAATTGCACCACTTCTTATTAATGCCTCTGCTATTTCTAAGGCTTGCTCTCCTGTATCTGGTTGAGATATGATTAGATTATCAACATCCACACCTAATGCTTTTGCATATACTGGGTCAAGCGCATGTTCAGCATCTATAAATGCAGCTATTCCTCCATTTTTTTGAGCTGATGCTACACAACTAAGTGCAACAGTCGTCTTACCAGAAGATTCTGGACCATATATTTCAACTATTCTCCCTCTAGGTAGACCTCCTATACCAATAGCTATATCTAAACCGATTGCTCCTGTTGATATAACATCTATAGACATAGACGTTGCTTCTCCCAATTTCATTACTGAACCTTTACCAAAATCTTTTTCGATTTTACCTAAAGCTTCATTCAACGCTTTTAATTTTTCTTGATCTACACTCATCTCTATACCATCCCTTCATTTATCTACAAACATTTGTTCTCTTGTTATATATTAATTATATAACATAAATCAAACCTAGTCAATTTAAAAACGCTCCTAATGATTATATTTTTATTTGCTACATTTTATTTATAAACCATTATCAATAATTATATACACAAAAGAAAATATTACTGAAAAAGAAAAGAGGTATACTATTATAGTATACCCTTTTTTACATTTTTAAAATTTTAAGTTTTTATTTTTTATTTATTAATCAATCATTTTATGTTTATTAAATGCTAATATTCTATTTAGAAGACATGAAAAGTTCTTTATTTTTATATAGATATTCCCATCCAGAATATAAAGTAAGTAGTGTTGCTATAAGTATAAGAATTCCACCTATATTTAGTATTAATTCATTTTCAAACTGAGCTCCTAACAATAAAATTACTACTGATATCATTTGAGTTATCGTTTTAAGTTTTCCACTGCCACCAGCTGCTATTACTTTTCCATCAGCTGCTGCTATAGCCCTCAATATACTAACTGTAAGCTCTCTAGCTACTATTATAATTACCATCCAACTACTTACAAGACCATCTTCTATCATACATGTAAGTGCTGAGATTACTAATAACTTATCTGCCAATGGGTCCATAAACTTCCCAAAATCAGTAACTAAGTTATACTTTCTAGCTATTTTTCCATCTAGTGCATCAGTAATTGAAGCTACTATAAAAATAATACAAGCTAATATAAACTTATTTGGTACATTAAATAACATTATTAAAACAAATACTGGAATTAAAAATATTCTAAACAAAGTTAATTTGTTAGGCAAGTTCATCTACAACATCTCCCATTAAATCGTATTCCATTGCATCATTTATTTGAACACTTACGAATTCTCCTACTTCAAGATTATCTACACTTTTTACATATACTATACTATCAATTTCTTCTGCATCGCCCTGTGTTCTTCCTGTATATACATTATCTTCTATTTGTTCTTCTATTAGTACTTCATATGTTTTTCCTATTTTTTTATCATTAAGTTCTTCAGATATTTTTTGTTGAATCATCATCAAAGTATCTCTTCTTTGTATTTTTACTTCTTCATCTATATGATTTGGTAATTTATCTGCTGGTGTATCTTCTTCTCTTGAATATGCAAAAGCACCTAGCCTATCAAATTTAACTTCTTTGACAAAATCTACAAGCTGTCCAAAGTCCTCTTCTGTTTCACCAGGAAAGCCTACTATTATTGTAGTTCTAAGTATAGCATCTGGTATATTCTTTCTTATAAGTTTAATTTTATTTAATATATCCTCTTTACTAGTTTTTCTATTCATTAACTTTAAAATACTGTTACTTGCATGTTGTATTGGCATATCAAAATAGCTACATATATTATCATGTTCTTTTATAACTTTAATCAGCTCTTCTGTTATTGATTCTGGATATGAGTACATAACTCTTATCCATTTAAACCCATTTATCTTTGCAAGTTCTTCTAAAAGTTCTGGTAATCTTTCTTTCCCATATAAATCAAAACCATACTTTGTAGTATCTTGAGCTATAACTACAAGTTCTTTTACTCCAGATTCAGCCAATTTATTCGCTTCTTTAATTATATCTTCAAATTTTCTACTTCTATATTTACCTCTAAGCTTAGGTATTATACAATAAGTACAATTATTAGAACATCCTTCTCCAATTTTTAAGTATGCCATATAGCTAGGCGTAGATAGATATCTTGGTAAGTCCTCATTAAATACAAACTCGATATCATCAAGACTTACAATTTGATGTTTCTCACTCAAATCTTTAAGTATGTCATCTATATTTTGGTAGCTTCCTGTTCCAACTATTGCATCTATTTCTGGAATTTCAGTTTTTAATTCCTCAGAGTATCTTTGAGCTAGACAGCCTGTTACTATCAACAGCTTTAGATTCCCAGTCTGTTTTAATTCTGCAAATTCTATTATCGTGTCAATTGATTCCTGCTTAGCTGACTCTATAAATCCACAAGTATTTACTATAATTACATCAGCTTCTTCAAAATCTCCTATTAATTTATAACCTTTTTTATTTAAAATTCCCATCATTATTTCTGCATCCACTAAATTTTTTGAGCATCCTAATGATTCTAATGCTATCTTTAACATTTTTTCTCTCCTTCCAATATGCTCTCATATAAGCCTATAACATCTTCTAGGGCTTTTTGTGTGTCATCAAAATTTACAATTTTATTGTACTTATATTTTTCCACTGAATGCATATAAAGTGGGTCGTAATATTCTATAAGATATTTTTTTACAAGCTCTTCATATTTACCTGATTCTAATAAATCAATATATCCATCTACTGCTTTATGACCCAATCTTTTTCTGAATTTATTTATACACTCTTTTAAAACCAATATATTATCTTCATCTTTACCATAAATATAATCTCTACAAAGTCTATTGACTCTATTGTCAATATCACATTCCAGTAGTATATGATACCCATCTCGTATCATTGCGTCGAAGATTTCATTAGGAACTGTGACACTTCCAACTCGCTTACTTTCACTTTCAACAAATATATAATCCTTCTTGGAAAAAAATATATTTTCAAATAAGTTAGTTTCAAAGTTCTTTTGAGATGGTGGTTTCTTATCAAATGTTATAAAACCAAAAGTTGAGCCACTATTTTTAGCCAGACCTTCTAAATCTAATACATCTATTTCTTTTTTCTTCAATAAATGTAATAAATCAGTCTTTCCTGAACCAGTTAATCCATGCACAGATATAAAGTTCTTTGTATTCATTATATTTCTTAAGTAATCCAATACAAAGTTTCTATAAGCCTTATATCCACCTTCAAGTTGATAAACATTTACACCTAACGAGGACAATACATTTACTATACTTCCACTTCTCATTCCACCTCTTGCACAATATATGACAATATTATCATAATTTGCTGCAAGCTCTGCTGCTTGTAAATATATATCTTTTAGCTTATACGATACATAATCAAATCCCTTTTGTATTGCTTCATGCTTTCCCTGCATCTTATAAATAGTTCCAACTTCATTATGCTCATTGTTTTTAAAAATAGGCATATTAAAAGCATTTAATATATGGTCTTCTTCATATTCCCCTTCTGTTCTTACATCTACAAAAACTACTTTTTCTAGCTTAAGTGCCTTTTCTATTTTTATAACTGACAATTCTATTCACCTTCTAAATTCTGCAAATCTTGTTTGCTTATTAGTACCTTTCTTGGCTTGCTTCCCTCGCTAGCTCCAATTATACCTCTTTCTTCCATAGAGTCAATAAGTCTAGCTGCTCTATTAAATCCTATTTTAAATCTTCTTTGTAGCATAGAAGCAGACGCTTGACCGCTCTCTACAACAAATTCTATTGCTTCACTTAAAAATTCATCCTCATCACTAGATTTTGATGTGTTAACTTTAGATATAGTTTCAATTATATCTTCCTCATACTTTATTCCATCCTTAACTTGGTCTTTTACAAAATCAATTACTCTTTCTGACTCACTTTCTGATATAAATGCACCTTGAAGTCTAACTGGTTTTGCTGCTCCAAGTGGGTAAAATAACATATCACCTTTACCTAAAAGTTTCTCTGCTCCACCCATATCAAGTATTGTTCTTGAATCAGTTTGAGATGACACTGCAAATGCTATTCTAGATGGTATATTGGCTTTTATAACACCTGTTATGACATCAACAGATGGTCTTTGTGTAGCTACAATCAAATGCATCCCAGCAGCTCTGGCCATCTGAGCCAATCTACAAATATAATCCTCTACATCATTTGCACTTGCCATCATTAAATCTGCTAACTCATCTATTATTATTACTATTTTAGGTAATTTTTCCTCTGATTTTTCGTTATAACTTGTTACATCTTTTACTTGAGCATCTGCAAATAGTTTATATCTTCTATTCATCTCTGTCACTGCCCAGTTTAAAGCATTAGCAGCTTTTTTAGGGTCTGTAACTACAGGTATCAGAAGATGTGGTATTCCATTATAATTTGCAAGTTCAACCACTTTTGGGTCTATTAAAAGTAATTTTACTTCATCGGGGTTTGCCTTATATAATATACTACTTATCAAAGTGTTTACACAGACACTCTTTCCTGAGCCTGTAGAACCAGCTATAAGTAAATGTGGCATCTTACCTATATCTCCAATTATAATTTTACCTGCTACGTCTTTTCCAAGCCCCATTGCAAGAGGAGAATCAAAATTATTAAACTCTTCACTTTCTAGAACTTCTCTTACTCCAACCATTTGAGCTTCCTCATTTGGAACTTCTATTCCAATCGCACTTTTCCCAGGAATTGGTGCTTCAATTCTTATACTTTTAGCTGCTAAACTCAAAGCTATATCATCAGTTAAGTTTACAATTTTACTTACTTTAACCCCTGGACTTGGCTGTATCTCATATCTTGTTATAGTCGGACCAACTGTAACTTGATTAATCTTTGCTTCTACTCCAAAATCTGAAAGTGTCTTTTCTAAAAGAGAGGCATTTTTTAAAACTTTCTTCTTACCATTTTCATCAGATTTTTTATTTACTTTATTTAAAAGTTCAACACTAGGTTTTTTATAATTTGAATAGTCTTCAACATTTGACTCTGATACAATGCTTATTGGTTGAGTTTTTTCTATATCTAAATTAGATTTGCTTATATCAACTTTTTTTTCTGGTTTAGTCTCTACAACTGAATTTTCATTTGTAGCTTTCTGTAACTCTTTTAAAACATCTAGTTCTGGCATACTTTGAGTTCCTTCTAATATTTCTAAATATTCATCTTCTGCCTTGTTAAAACCAACTATTTTAATAGTCTTATCGTCTACACCATCACCATTTTCTTCTTCAAAATATTCCTCTTCTTCATCTTCATTGTTACGACCTTTTGACATCAACCCTTTAAAAAATCCAGGCTTCTTGTTTACAGTAGTATCGTCCACTTCATCAGTTATCATATCTATTGCAGACTTTTTCATATTTGAAATTTTATCTTTAAAAGTTAAATTACTGTCTTTTGATGCTTTAGATTTTGACTTTGCATTTGATACCAAATCTTTTATAGAAATATTGAATATAAACATTATAGAAAGTATAAGAGCAAATATACTTATTAGCCATCCACCTGCTATACCAAATATTTTACTCATATAATATGCAATAGTTGTTGCTATTAAACCACTACCTTGTCCACTTACACCCAATTTCATAACATCATCAAACATGTTACCTTTTAGTGGGCTATCTACAGGAAGAGTTCCTGCATTTAACAATCCATAAAATACAAAAATAAATAAAATAATTATGTAGTATAATTTAGTCTTTCTCAATCTATATATATATTCATTTCCATCAAAAAATCCTAGAAGTCCTGTTATAATCACTATAAATGGTATTGCTATGGAAAGTCCTCCAAATAATCCTTTAAAGAGATTTTGCATTATTACAGGTATCCATCCCATAGAATTAGAATTTAAACTATATAATAAAAATACACCTATAAATATTGTTATCAAATTATGATATTCTGCATTAAAGCTTAAGGTATTTACCTTCTTTTTTTTCTTTTTTTTCGTGGCCATTAATATCACTCCTTATTTTTAGCAAGTTTTACCCCTTCATAGCAAAAAGTGCTAATGCCTTAACACTAACACTCCTACTTTATTACATCATTATATCATAAATTTTATTATTTAAACAAATTTTAATCATTATTTTTTTCTTCCTCTGATTCTTTTATAAGCTCTTTTAATTTTTTAATAGCATCTTTTAATCCACCAACTTCATCTATAAGCCCATAATCTACAGCTTCTTTTCCTATTAGAACACTACCCACATCACTTATAAGTTCATCTTTCTCATGCATAAGTTTATCAAGTATATCTCTTTCTATATTAGAGGTTCTTATGATAAACTGAATTATTCTCTCTTGCATCTTTTTAAAATACTCGAAAGTTTCATTTATACCTATTACAAGACCAGTAGTTCTTACAGGATGTATAATCATTGTTGCAGTTGGAGCTATAAATGAGTAATCACCTGCAGTAGCAAGAGGAACACCTATACTATGACTTCCTCCTAATACAAGAGTAACTACTTTTTTGGATGTACTATTTAAAAGTTCTGCAATAGCTAGACCTGCCTCAATGTCTCCTCCAACAGTATTTAAAACAACTAATACTCCTTTAACATCATTACTTTCCTCAATTGAATAAAGCATTGGAATTATATGTTCGTACTTTGTAGCTTTTTTCTGAGGATTTCCTATAAAATGACCTTCAATTTCTCCAATTATAGTTATACATTGGGTATCTTTAGGAGGCTGAGGAGGCATCTCACTAGTGCCAAATTGTTTTATACATTCTCTTTCTTCACAGCTAGAATCTCTTCTACAATTATCTTTATCAAATGTTTCATTATCATCTTTATAATCTTTCATAAAAAAACTCCTATCAAAATATATTTAACTTAGTTTTACCAAATAAATCAAATATATTAAGATATACGCAAAATTATTAAATTTTGAATAAAAGTAATTGTATTATGACTCTTATTTTACATAAAATTGTTGGTGTATTGCATGTACTGCTGTATGCATATCTTCTTCACTAACTAAACAAGATATAGTCATATTTGAATCTGATGTTTGTAAGAGAGATACTCCAGCTTTTGATAAACCTCTAACTACTTTTGACATGATACCAGACATTTCATCAGCTATTCTTGAACATATCAATGTTACTTTAGCACAATCTCTATTTACTTCATAATCTAACTCAAATTTATCTAGTATTTCTTTTAATTCTTTTATATCAGCATCTTCAATAACAAAGGCTTTTTCTGATATAAAGAAATTTATCATGTCTATATTTATAAGTTTCTTTTCTATTTCATTTAATACTTCTGTAAACACTTCTTCTGCTGATTTAATCTTAACTTGAGCAACACTATCTTTATTCGCAACAGCAACTTTAAGGTCTTTTTCTTGTTCATATTCTATATTTTGTTCTAAATGCTTACATAAAGAACCTATTTTTGTACCTTCAAAAGTTGGATTCATTGTATTTTTTATTGCTAGAGTTATATTTCCACTTTTAGCCAACTGTACTGCTCTTGGATGTATTACCTTAGCTCCTTTATCTGCCATTTGAAATACTTCTTCATAATCTATAAAACTCAATACTTTAGCATTTGGTTCTACTCTAGGGTCTGCAGTCATTATACCATCTACATCAGTATAAATTTCAACTGTCTCACATTCTAAAGATTTACCAATAGCAACTGCTGATGTATCACTTCCACCTCTTCCAAGAGTAGTTACTTCACCATCATCTGTTACACCTTGAAATCCAGCTATAACAACAACTTTACCATCATCTAATGCTCTTTTTACCTTTTTAGGGTTTATATATTTTATTTTTGCATTAGAATACTCATCACTTGTAATTATACCTGCTTGTTGACCAGTAAAGAAAACAGATTCTATACCTTTTGCATTTAATAAATTAGCAAGAACTGTCCCTGATATTATTTCACCACAAGACATTATTAAATCAAGTTCTCTTTTATTTGGTTCATCATTTACTGAATTACACAGATTTATAAGTGTATCTGTGGCATATGGAGCACCCTTTCTACCCATTGCTGAAACTACTAATACTAATTGTAACTCTTCATCATTATCTTTGTATGCTTTTACTATCTTACATACTTCATTCATTTTTTCATATGATTCTACTGATGTCCCACCAAACTTTTGCACTAAAATACTCATTTTTTCCTCCTAAATATATCCCTCATATTCTATAATTATCATATCATTGCCTATTTTTTTTACATTTCTCCATGGAACTTCTAAAAATGACTTATCTTTTCTTCTGGCAAAAAAGCCTTTTTCTTTTGGAATTAAAAGCGCCAATATCCCGCCTGTAGTTTCATCTAGTATAAGGTCACACTCTCCAATAACTCCTAATCTTTCTCCTGTGACTAAGTTAACTATTTCCTTACCTGCTATTTCAGATAAATTCATATTTTATACCTCCAGAGATTTACTTTTTAAGATATTAATCCAAGTGCAGAATATCTTCTACATCTCTTCCAACTATGCACGTACCAATATTTTCTATATTGAATACCTTATCAACAACTTTTTTTACTGAATTAATATCAACATTATTTATACATTCAAGTATTTCATCTGTAGTTTTTACTTTTTTACTCAACAACATAGATTTACCAGTAGACATCATTCTACTGCTAGTACTTTCTAAATCCAATATATAATTACCTTTTAGTTGCTCCTTACTTTCAAATATTTCTTTTTCTGTAAGATAATTTTTTCTTATATTTTCAATTTCTTCTTTTATTAAATTATAAACATCTTGTAAATTTTCTGTACTCATACTTGCAAATATACCTAATTCACCACATTTTCTGTATAGTGTTTGTGATGAATATATTGAATATACTAAACCTTTTTCCTCCCTTATCTTCTGAAAAAGTCTTGAGCTTATACTTCCACCAAAAATATTGTTTACCACTGCCATTGAATAAACTTCATCATCATTTTCAAATGGAATACCTTTTAGACACATAGCCAAATTTACCTGTTCAGTATCTTTATTTTTTGATATAAAACAAGGATTAAACTTGGCCTCAGTTATGTCTATATTTAAATTTCTCTTTTCCCAGTTTCCAAATTTAGATTTAAGTTTATCCACCATATCATCAAAATCAAAGTTTCCAACTATAGAAATGACAGCGTTATTTGGAATATAATATTTGTTTAAGTACTCTAACATAGATTCCTTAGTTATATTGTATAGAGATTCTTTTGTACCAATTATATTCATCCCTAAACCATCATTAGCATATATATTTTCGACTAATAAATCATAAGATAAATCGTCTGGAGAATCTTCATACATCTTAAGTTCCTCCAATATTATGAGTCTTTCCTTATCTATATCATTTTTATCAAATCTAGAATTTAGTATCATATCACTTAATACATCTATTCCTGTATCTATATGCTCATCTATTAATTTTACATAATAACATGTACATTCTTTACTTGTAAATGCATTGATTTGCCCACCTAAATTGTCAATTGTGCTAGCAATCTCTTTTGAGGTTCTATTTTGGGTTCCTTTAAACATCATATGTTCTATAAAATGAGAAGTTCCACTTACCTCTTCTTCTTCTATTCTAGACCCTGCATTTATCCAAATACCTAACGTTATTGACTTTAGATATGGTATTTCTTCACCAATTATTGTAAGCCCATTTTCCAGTATTTTTGTCTTATACATTACATTCTCCTAAAAATTTATTCTTTATTTTACATTGGATTATTGAAAACACTATGTTCTAATTCTATTTATTTTTATATGTATTACATTATAAGTCAGTCTTTTAATTAATTCAACCACAACTTATACAATCTTAATCAAATATTTATACTTTGTCTACTTAAATACATCACTAAGTTTACCTGGTTTCAATCCTTTTTCTCTTACAATTGCTATAATATCATCTATACATTTTGTCGTTGCATCAGTTGGATGCATTAAGATTATACTACTATCTTTAATATCTTTTTTCTTCATTCTATCTATAATTACTTCTGGTTGATCTTTATATTTCCAGTCTATAGTGTCAGCATCCCATTTAATTGAAGTATATCCTAATTCTTTAGCTGCCTTTACTGTTTCTGCACCAAAAGAACCTGCTGGAGCTTGAAAAAACTTGGTCTTTTCATTTATAATTTCTTCAATTATCTTTTTAGAAGTTTCTATTTGTTCATAGTTATCTTCATATGATAGTGTCGAATAATCTAAATGTTTGTATCCATGATTACCTATTTCATGTCCTTGTTTCTTTATCTTCAATAATTCGTCTTTGTTTTTTTCTGCCCATTTCCCAGTTACATTAAAAGTAATTTTTACATTCTCTTTTTTAAGAGTTTCCAAAATAGATTCTATGTACTCTGTTTCCCATCCAAGATCTACGTTGCATGTTAATGCAACGTAGCCACTTTTATCTTTTGTACCTCTCTCATATGGTAAATCTACTCCATTGAACAAGTTAAAGACGGGCTTATTGTTAAACAATTTTAATACCATTACCCCTCCTGACAATCCTAATAATATCACTAAAATTAGTATTATAATTTTTTTGAGCTTACTCTTATTAAGTACCATCATTATCATTAAAACTCCCCCTAATTATGTACAAATTGTTTCTTATTTAATACTATTAAAGGAACGCTTTATTTATGCACTAAATATAACATAAACCTCTCTCTGTATATCAATAAAAAATTCTATTAAAAATTTCTTAAATAAACCTATATCATTAAACAGTTATTTGGTTAACTATTTATTTTTACTATCACTTTAAAATTTCCTAAAATACTTTCTTCTGCTATTTTTAATGCAAGAGGATGTAATACATTTTATATAAAAATCCTCTGTTAGCAAGAGTAACAGAGGATTTTTATTTCATATTCAAAAGTTTAATTTCATATTTGAAAATATATTATAATAACTAGAATATGTTTATGTAATTGTACTTTTAAACTCTATAAAAAAGCTTTAGTTTGTTGATTTCTTTAAATTTTTTCTTTCTATAAAAAAGAAAGCTATTAAAAACTGAACTACTGCAACAATTGAAATACAAATAAATGCAACATCTATTCCAAATACATTTGCTGTAGTATTTGTCATACCTCGTGATGTTACTGTAGCACTTGTCATTACTGCAACAAAAACTGCTGAGCCAATAGCACCAGCTATTGTACGCAATGAAGTAAGTAATGCTGTTCCATGAGCAATATTTTTTTCCCCAAGCACACTCATTCCCCAAGTAACAATAGGCATCATAATTAATCCAATAGCTATCAGACGTATAATATAAAAAGCAGAAATATACAATACTGAAGTATCTTTTCCTACAAAAGATACACCAAGACAACTTATTGCCAAGAATATACTTCCACATACAATTAGTTTTCGTATTCCAAACTTATCATAAAATCTTCCCGCAAAAGGACTTATAAGTGCCATTACAAGAGAACCTGGCATCATAATAAGACCACACTTAGTTGCTGAAAATCCTCTTACTGTCTGGATGTATATTGGAATTAAAGTGGAACCTGCCATCATTACAACATATAGAAGCATACTTATAATTACAGCAAGTCTATAACTTTTATTCTTAAGAATACGGAGTTCTAGAAATGGCTCTTTTGAGTGAATCTGACGCAAAGAAAATGCTATAATTGATACTATACCTACAAATAACGGTAAAGCAATATTTATACTGAAAAACTCAGTTGTTCCAATATTCCCAAGCCCAATCAAAAGACCACTAAATCCTACTGCACATAAAATCATAGAAAACGTATCAAATGATTGTTTTTTTGTCTCTATTACGTTTTGTAATACTCTAGATGCTATAATAATATCGATAATACTTATAACTAAAGAAAACCAAAAAATAGCTTGCCAATTAAAGATATCAATGACAATTCCTGCTAGAGTTGGTGCAAATATTGGTGCAGCACCAGCAGCCAAACCGTATATACCCATTATAGAACCCATTTGCTCTGCAGGATAAATTGTTAAAATTATTACTTGTGTCATGGATAGCAACACTCCATTACCCATTGCTTGTAATATACGACCAAACAAAAGAGGTGTAAATGAAGATGCACTAGCAGAAAGCAACAATCCTACCGCAAAAAGACTCATAGCACTAATGAAAAGTGGTTTTGTTGGAAATCTCCTAATCAAAAATGCAGTGGCAGGAACCATAATTCCCATAGCAAGTGTATACGCACTAGTAAGCCATTGAGCTGTTGTGGCTGATATGTTTAAATCTCCCATCATAACTGGCAATGCAGTAGTAAGAGATGTCTGAAGCAATGAGCCCACTATAGAGCCAATCAATAGTACAGCAAAAATCATATTTCTAGATTGCTTATTTAAATTCATGTCTTTACCTTCTTTCTGTTTTTTATTAGCAACTTTTAAGAAATATCTCTATTTTTTATCTTCAAAAAACTTCATAATCTTTTTTTGAATACGTATATAAGCAATAGCATCTTCTGGACCTAGTGCTTTTAAAAATTCAACTGTATATTCTAAAAATTCTTTTTCATTTATTTTCTGCTGTTGTATTCCCTTAGGCATTAATTGAACTAGTGTCTGTCTACCATTTTGTGGGTCAACACAACGCTCAATCATTTCCTTTGATTCTAACTGATTAAGAATAGCAGACATTCTAGCAGTACTAACATTCATAGTACTACTTATCTCTTTTGGATTTACTTTTTTATTGTTTTTAGATAAATAACCCAATACAAATTTTTCACCACTTTGTATATCTGCAATTTTATCTTTATGTGGTATTTTTACCATCAACGTCTTAACCTCTCCAAGTTCAAGTGCTAATTCCATATAGTCCACATTATCACTTCCTTAATTGCTAACACTATTAGTAATTTACCATATATTGTCACTAAAATCAATATTAGCACGATATTTAATAATTATTATCATATAGGCAATAAAAAAAGCAAAATCCTAAGATTTTGCCTTTAATTATTTAATATATTATTTATTTTTATGCTCTGGTTTTGGTAAAAGAACTTTTCTAGATAAGTTAACTCTTCCTTTTTCATCTATTTCTGTAACTTTAACTTCAACTTCATCTCCTATATTTAATACATCTTCAACCTTAGCAACTCTTTCATGAGCTATATGAGATATATGAAGTAATCCTTCTTTTCCTGGAAGTATTTCAATAAATGCTCCAAAATTCATTATTCTACTTACTTTACCTTTGTAAGTTTTTCCTACTTCTGGTTCAATAACTATATTATTTATAAGTTCTTGAGCTCTATTAATCATATCAATTTCAATACCTGATATGAATACTTCTCCAGTTTGTTCAATATCTATTTTAACTCCAGTTTCATCTATTATCTTAGTTATTATCTTCCCACCAGGTCCTATTACATCTTTTATTTTGTCAGGATTTATTTGCATTTTAACAATCTTAGGTGCATATGGTGAAAGCTCTGGTTTTGGTTGAGATATAGTTTTTCTCATTTCTCCTAGTATATGGATTCTACCTTCCTTAGCTTGTTTTAAAGCACGTTGTAGAACTTCTTTATCTATACCATCTATTTTTATATCCATTTGTATTGCAGTTATACCATGCTCTGTACCAGCCACTTTAAAGTCCATATCTCCTAAGTGGTCTTCCATACCTTGTATATCTGAAAGTACTGCTACTTTACCATCATGCTTTATAAGTCCCATTGCTATACCTGCAACCATGTCTCTTATAGGTACACCCGCATCAAGTAGAGATAATGTTGAGCCACATACACTCGCTTGAGATGTAGAACCATTTGAACTCAATACTTCAGAAACTAATCTAATAGCATAAGGGAAGTCTTCTTGAGATGGTATCACTGGTAGTAAAGCTCTCTCAGCTAAAGCACCATGTCCTATTTCTCTTCTACCTGGACCTCTTGATGGTCTAGCTTCTCCAACACTATATGCTGGGAAATTGTAGTGATGCATATATCTCTTGTTTTCTTCTTCATCTAATCCATCTAACTTTTGAACATCTCCTAAAGCACCTAAAGTGGCTACATTAAGTACTTGAGTTTGCCCCCTAGTAAATATAGCTGAACCATGAGCTCTAGGTATCATACCAGTTTCACACCATATAGGTCTGATTTCTTCTAATTTTCTATTATCTGGTCTTACATTTTCATGTACTATAAGCTTTCTTACTTCTTCTTTTATTATATCTTGTAATACTTCCTCTATATCACCAATAAGTTCTTCAAAGTTTTCAATAGTTTCTTCAAAATGAGCTAGAGTTTCTTCTTTAACTCTATCCATCTTTTCCATTCTTTCTAATTTTTCAAAAGTTTGAACTGCATCCTTCATCTTAGCAGTTGCAAATTCACGAACCAATTGAGTTATTTCTTCTCCCGCATGGTATAATTCAACAACAATTTTTTCTTTTCCAACTTCTGCAACTATACCATCTATAAATTCAACCACTTTTTTTATCTCTTGATGAGCAAATAAAATAGCATCAAGCATTATGTCATCTGGAACTTCATCTGCTCCAGCTTCAACCATCATTATTGCTTCTTTTGTACCTGAAACAACTAGATGCATTGAACTTTTTTCTCTTTGTTCTGCGTTTGGATTTACAACAAATGCACCATCTACAAGACCAATACATACTGAACCTGTTGGACCGTTAAATGGTATATCTGATATAGAAAGTGCTATAGATGAACCTATCATTGCTACTATATCTGGTGTGCAGTCTTGATCTACTGATAAAACTGTTGCAACTACCTGAACATCATTTCTAAATCCTTTTGGAAATAATGGTCTTATAGGTCTATCTATCAATCTTGATGTAAGTATTGCTTTTTCTGAAGGCTTACCTTCTCTCTTTAAAAAACCTCCAGGTATTTTACCTACAGAGTATAATTTTTCTTCATAATCTACACTTAAAGGGAAAAAGTCTATTCCGTCTCTAGGCTTAGCTGACTTAGTTGTATTTACCATTACCATACTGTCGCTGTATCTAACTATACAGCTACCGTTAGTCATTTCACAAATTTTTCCTATTTCTACAGAAAGTTCTCTCCCTGCGAAATCCATTTTAAATATTTTATGTTCAAACATTAATGCTTGTCCTCCTCTTATTAAAAACACGTATATCACTCTATTTACTATATTATCAAAAATACTATAAATTAACAATATAAAATTATCTTTGCCTATATATGCAAGAAGCTTATATTCCTGCTAATTAGAACAACTTATAGCCAATATATCTGGCCCTGTATGAGAGCAAATAGAAACTCCACCTCTAGTAAACAAGACTCTTCTTGCTTTTATTCTTTTATTTACTTCTTCTTTTAATATTTCACAATCATGTAGATTATCTCCACAACCTATTGTTACTATTTTCCCTTCTAAAGACCCTTCATTCATTTCTAAAATTATATCTACTAGTTTACTTGCTATATTTTTTACGCCTCTAACCTTGTTTACCAACTTAGCTTCCCCATTATCAAAGAAAAATATAGGTTTTATATTCAACATATTTCCTATTAAAGCAGTTGCTACTGGAACCCTTCCACTTTGTTTTAAGAAATCAAGAGTATATGGAGCAAACAGTAGTCTTATACTACTACGAATGTTTTCTAACTCATTTATTATTTCTTCAAACCCTAAACCTTCTTCAACAAGTTCACAGGCCTTTATAACATATTGCCCACTACCAAGCGATAAGTTTCGAGTATCAAATATATGTATTTTTTCTTTTTCATTCATATCATTTTTAGCTATTACAGCACTTTGAAAAGTTCCTGAAGCATTTGATGCACCTGTTAAACAGATTATATGATATCCCTCTTCTATAAACTTATCAAATACTTCTTTAAACTCCATATATGTAGCTTGCGAAGTCTTAGGTATTTGTTTTATTTCTTTTACTTTCTTGTAAAACTCTTCTTTATCTATATCCACTCCTTCTATATATTCTCTATCATTAAAAATAACTGTAAGTGGAACTATTTCTATATAATCTTTCTCTGATATTTCATATGGAATATCGCACAAACTATCACATACTAACTTTATTTTCAAAATAATATCCTCCTTATTCTAACTAAATGTTATAGTATAAAATTTCTATATTTATCTTATCTTTCCTTTTTAATTGACTATGTATTTATATATTACCTTATATTCTTACCCAATATTATTCATTTTATAATTTTTTATAATGTATAAATTACTTTTATTATTAACTATTTTACTCTATAATAAATTAACTATAAAAAAGCAGGTATACACTATACCTGCTTTTTTATAAAGAATGAAATTACTTTCTTAATCCTAATTTAGCTATTAATGCTCTATATCCTTCAAGATCTTTTTCTTTTAAGTAAGCTAATAAGTTTCTTCTTCTACCAACCATTTTTAATAGTCCTCTTCTTGAATGGTGGTCTTTCTTATGAGTTTTTAAATGTCCATTTAGATCATTTATTCTAGCTGTTAATAAAGCTATTTGTACTTCTGGAGAACCAGTATCTCCTTCAACTCTTCCATATTCTTTGATTATTTCTGTTTTGTTTATCATTTAGATTACCTCCGTATTTTTTTAGAAACGCCTATTACTAAGCATTGATTGGAGTATTCAAAAGCTGAGTAATGGTTATTTTCCTTAATCATTTTATCATACATTACCTGTTTTTGCAAACATACTTTTCATATACATAGTTTGTGTCATTAGACAATTGATTTTTTAAGTCATCTATTGAATTAAATTTTCTCTCATCCCTTATTCTTTCCAAAAATTCAACAATTATATTTTCACCATAAATATCTCTGTCAAATTCTAAAATGTTTGTTTCAATAGACAAAGATTTTCCATTAACTGTTGGGTTGTAACCTACATTTGTAGCACCAAAATAAACCTCATCTCCAATATGTACAATAGAAGCATAGATACCTCTCTTTGGAACGAGCATATTATTCTTAAGGTCAATATTTGCTGTTGGGAATCCCATGGTTCTTCCAAGGTGTTTAGAATGTATAACACAACCTTCTAATTTGTAATTACGACCTAAATACTCTTTGACATTAGTCATATCACCTTGGGATACTAAACTTCTAATATAAGTACTACTCACTCTTACATCATTTATTTTGATTGGTTTTATTATTTCCACCTCAAAACCAAATTCATCTTCTAAGCTTTTTAATAGATTGACATTTCCTTCTTTAGCTCTGGCGAACGTAAAGTCATGTCCAATCACTATTTTTTTAGCCTTTAATTTCTTTACTAGTATCTCCTCTACAAAATCCTTTGCAGGTATTTTAGTCATATACTCATCAAATGGTATTATTACAACTATATCTATTCCCAATTCTTTCAATAATTTTATTTTGTCCTCATTACTTATAATATTTTTTGTTGAGTTTGGTCTAAAGTAGTTTACAGGATGATTTGCAAATGTAAATACAATACTCTGTATATTTTCTTTTTTTGCATATTCAACTGCTTTTTTTATAAGAACTTGATGTCCTTTGTGTATGCCATCAAAATTCCCTATGGTAATGACACTTTCTTTTATGTTTGCTATTTCTGCTATAGATTTTATAATCACCATAATAAATTTTCCCCGCTAAAATTATAATTTACTCTTAACTTATTCACAAACTATTATAGCATAAGTAAAAGAGATAGACTATAGAAGTTATTATAGTACTATCTCTTTTGGTGTTTTTTCAAATACATTGATTATATAAACATCTTATCACTTTTAACACTTATTGTATTATTATGTTTTGATAATTTTCCTAATCCTAAGAAGTCATCTTTACTGTATACTCTTACAAATTCATCATCTTTACTGAGATTGTTCTTTAAAAATCTCTTATCATCTATTGAACCACCATTACTATAATATTTTATAGCATTAGGATTTAATACAATATAATTAAACGAATCCAATACATAATCTATATCATATAAGTGTTTATCTAGAGTTTCATTTGCATAAAATAATTCTAATTCTTCTAGCGTTATTGAATTTTCCAAGTTAAATTTACCAGAAGATGTTCTATTTAAAAACGACATATGTCCTCCACATCCTAGATGTTCGCCTATATCATGGCAAATGCTTCTCACATAAGTCCCTTTAGAACATTCAACATAAAACATTACTTTATTACCTTTTATACTAAGGATTTTTATATCTTTTATGTTTATTCTTCTAGTTTTTAAAGTAATCTCAGATCCTCTACCACTTCTCACTAAATCACACATTCTCTTTCCATTTACTTTTAAAGCTGAGTAAATTGGAGGAAGTTGATCTATTTCACCTTTTTGTGTATCAAAGGCTCTTTCTATATCTTCATTACTTAACTTAAAATCATCAATTTTTTTTATAATTTCGCCAGACGAATCATAGGTATCTGTACTTATACCTAAAGTAAGCTCACATATATACGATTTATCTTTGTTTAAAATAAGTTCACATACTTTTGTAGCTTTTCCTATACATATTGGTAAAACACCTGATGCATCTGGGTCAAGAGTACCTGTATGCCCAACTTTTTTTATATTTAAAATCTTTCTTACCCTACTTACAACATCATGAGATGTCATACCTGTAGGTTTCAATATATTTATAATCTTATTCATTTTATTGTCACCTTAAATTGATTTTAACACTGCCTCTAATACCATTTTTTTAGCATTATCAATACTATCTTTGATAGTACATCCAGCAGCTCTTATATGACCACCGCCACCAAATACTTTAGCTATTTCACTCACATCAACATAATTTTTTGACCTAAAACTCACTTTAATTTCATTTTGTTTTTTTTCTTTAAATAAAATCCCAACTTCAATATCTTTTATATCTCTAGTATATGTTGTTATACCATCAACATCATTGAAACTCATGTTATTCCTATTCATCATATCCTGAGTTAAAATTATACTAGATACCTTTGAATCAAATATCTCCAAAGATTTCAAAGCTTCACCTAATAATTTGTAATAATCAGAAGAATTACTTTGATATATATTTTGTATTATAGTATTTTTTTCTGCACCTAAAACAAGTAAATTCTTTGCCATTTCAAAACTACTTGCATGCACATTTGAATAGGAAAAATTTCCAGTATCAGTTACAAGACCTGTATATAAACATGTTGCTATGTCTTTATTTATAATCTTAATATCTTTTATTTCTTGAAATCTAACCAATAAATTATAAACTAATTCACAGGTAGAAGATGCATCAATATCTACATAGTTTAAATCTCCATATGAATCATTACTAGCATGATGGTCAATACAGATTACTTTTGATGCATTATTTTTGATTTCATCACTTACACATATTCTCATCTTATCTCCACAATCAAGTGCAATTAGAGAATACTTATTTATATCAAATTCATGAGACTTATAAATTTTTATACCTTCAACTAAAAATCTTAAATTCAATGGAGCTTCATCATCAAGTACATAATATACATTTTTCCCTAAACTTTTTAGTGTATAATACATTGAAAGTGTAGAACCAATATTATCTCCATCTGGACTAATATGAGAGGTAACTATAAAATAGTCACCCTCATATATATAATTTATAATACTATCAATATTATTCATCATAATTTTCATCCTCATTTTTTTGAGTATTTTTTTCATTTACTCTCTTTATAAGGCTATCCATATACATTCCTTTTTCTATTGAATCATCAAGTTTAAATATTATCTCAGGAATATATCTAAGCTTTATATTTTTTCCTACTTCTCTTCTTATATACCCTCCAGCACTCTTAAGTCCTGCTAATGTGGATTCTTCATCTCCACCTAGAATACTTACATATACATAAGCGTATCTTAGGTCATTTGTAACTTCCACATCAGTTACACTTACCAAAGATGTTATTCTAGGGTCTTTTACTCCATTTATAAGCATAGTGCTTACTACTTTTCTTATTTCTTCTGCAATTCTTCTTGTTCTATTATATGATGCCATACCATCGACCTTCTTTACTAACTGATTTTCTTTGATACGAATTTATAATTTTCTTTCTACTTCTTTAGTTATATAAGCTTCTATTACGTCGCCTTCTTTTATGTCATTATAATTTACAAAACTCATACCACATTCGTATCCAGAATTAACTTCTTTTACATCATCTTTAAATCTCTTAAGTGCTGCAAGTTCACCTTCATGTATTATTATACTATCTCTAACTAATCTTATTTTACAGTTTCTAAATATTTTACCATTAGTTACATAACATCCAGCTACTGTTCCAATACCAGATATTTTATATATTTCTCTTATTTCAGCTTTTCCTGTTTCTTCATCAACATATTCAGGGTCTAACATACCAGTCATAGCAGCTTGTATATCTTCTATAGCCTTGTATATTATAGTATATGTTCTTATATCAACATTTTCCTTTTCTCCTAGAGATTCTGCACCTGGAACTGGTCTTACATTGAATCCTATTATTATTGCATTAGAAGCTGCTGCAAGTAATATATCTGATTCTGTTACAGCTCCAACACCTCCATGTATTACTTTAACTTGTACTTCTTCATTTGATAATTTTTCTAAAGATTGTTTAACTGCTTGTACTGAACCTTGTACATCTGCTTTTATAACTATGTTAAGGTCTTTTATAGCACCTTCACTCATTTGACTAAATAAAGCATCTAGTGATAATCTTTGAGTTGATTTTAACATCTCATCTCTAACTAATTGTTGTCTTCTTGCTGCTACACTTCTAGCAATTTTATCTGTTGGAACCTCAACGAATTGGTCTCCACCTTGTGGAACTTCTGATAGACCTAATATTTCCACTGCTGTAGATGGACCTGCTGTTTTTACTCTTTTTCCTTTTGCATTTATCATTGCTCTAACTTTACCACATGCAACACCTGCAACGATTGGATCACCTACTGTTAGAGTACCACCTTGAACAAGTACTGTTGCGACTGGACCTCTTCCCTTATCAAGCTCAGCTTCTATAACAGTTCCTACTGCTCTTTTATCTGGATTTGCTCTTAATTCTTCTATTTCAGCAACCAACAATACCATTTCTAAAAGTGTATCTATTCCTTCTTTTTTCTTAGCTGATACTGGAACTGCTATTACTTCTCCACCCCAGTCTTCAACTAATAATCCTTGGTCTGCTAATTCTTGTTTAACTTTATCTGGGTTTGCACCTGGTTTATCTATTTTATTTATAGCAACTATTAAAGGTACTCCTGCTGCTTTAACATGGTTGATTGCTTCTACTGTTTGAGGCATTATACCATCATCTGCTGCAACAACTAATATTGCTATATCTGTAACTTGTGCTCCTCTTGCTCTCATTGATGTGAAAGCCTCATGTCCTGGTGTATCTAAAAACACTATTTTTTGTCCATTAATTTTAACTTCTGAAGCACCTATATGCTGAGTTATTCCTCCAGCTTCACCTGAAATTACATCAGTTTTTCTTATTGCATCTAGTAAAGATGTTTTACCATGGTCAACATGTCCCATAACTGTAACAACTGGTGGTCTAGGTTTTAAATCTTCTTCATTATCTTCTTCAATTTCCATTAAAGCTTCTATTTCTAAAGCTTCTGTATCATCACTTTCTGCTACTGTTAATTCAAATCCATAGTCTTTGGCAGCTAAAGCAGCAATCTCAAAATTTATCTCTTGATTTATTGTTGCCATAGTTCCCATTTTCATAAGCTTCATAATTATTTCTGCTGGAGATTTGTCTAATTTAGTTGCTAATACTTGTACTGTCAACTGTCCATCTATTTCTATAATATTTCCATTTTCTTGAGATGAATCTTCACTTAACACTTCAAGTGCTAATTCTAACGCTTCACCTTCTAATACTGAATCTTTGTCAGTTACATTTATATCTAATTCAGCTAACTTATTTATAAGCTCTTCATTTGATATATTTAATTTTTCTGCTATTTGGTATACTCTTGTTTTTGACACAAGATCACCCCCTATTTTATTTTAAATTTCTATTAGTTCAATTATCTTTTTAGCAAAATTTTCATCTTTTATTCCTACGACTGCTCTTGGAGATTTTCCTATTGCAAATCCTATTTCATCTTTTGTTGAAAAAAATAGATATGGAATATTTCTAAAAGTTGATTTATCTTTAAAAAGTTTTTTTGTGTTATTTGATGCATCTTCTGCAATTAAAATTAATTTTACTTTTCCTTTTTTTAAGTCAAGCAAAGTTGAATCATCACCAGACACTATTTTCCCTGCACGAGTTGCGAGTCCTAAGAACGAGTGTATCTTTTCTTTATTATTTTTCATATTCTTCTAACTCCATAAGTAGATTATCATAGACTTCATCAGGAACATCAATTTTAAAAGCTTTATTTAATGCTTTGCTTTTTATAGCTTTTTTTAGACATTCAGAGCTTTTGCATACATATGCTCCTCTTCCATTAGCTCTTCCTGTTGGGTCTAAAAATATTTTTCCTTCTTTATTTTTAACTATTCTTATAAGCTCTTTTTTAGAGTCTCTATCTTGACATGCTATGCATTTTCTTTGAGGCACTTTTTTTACTTTTTTCAAAGCCATCCCTCCTTACTCTTCTTCTTTGAAATTATCATCTGAGATATCTAACTCATCTTGATTGATAAATTCAGCTTTAATACCCTCATCTTCTATTTCTTTGGAATTTTCAAGATTTATCATTTCTTGTTCTGCTTGAGATTCGCTCTTAATATCTATCTTCCAGTTCGTCAATTTTGCTGCAAGTCTTGCATTTTGGCCTTCTTTACCTATAGCAAGTGATAACTGATAATCTGGAACAATAACTAAGGCAGATTTTTCATCTTCATTTATATCTACTTTAACAACTTTTGATGGGCTAAGCGCTGCTGATATAAACTCTGCTGGATTTTCACTATATTTTATTATATCTATTTTTTCATCACCAAGTTCATCCACTATATTTTTTACTCTAAGTCCTTTTGGACCTACACAAGCTCCAATTGGGTCTATTTTTTCATCTATAGATCTTACTGCCATTTTAGTTCTTGACCCAGCTTCTCTTGCCACTGATTTTATTTGAACTATACCCTCATATATTTCAGGAACTTCTTCTTCAAATAATCTCTTTACTAGACCTGGATGACTTCTTGATACAACTATTTGAGGTCCTTTGTTAGTCTTTTTAACTTCAAGTATATAGAATTTTATTTTTTGACCTGCTTTGTAATTTTCAAATGGGATTTGTTCACTTTGAGTCATTATCCCTTCTATTCTTCCAAGATTTACATAAACAATGTTTTTATTTGCTCTAGCAACCTCTCCTGTAACTATTTCATTTTCTTTTTCTATAAATTCATTATACACTATTTCTCTCTCAGCTTCTCTTATTCTTTGAACAACTACTTGTTTTGCTGTCTGAGCTGCAATTCTTCCAAAGTTTTTAGGTGTAACTTCATGCTCTATAATATCACCCAACTCATAGTTAGGGTTTATCTCTCTAGCATCTGCTAACTCTATTTCTAAGAAAGTATCATATAGGTCTGATTCATCGACAACTACTCTTTGAGAAAATACTTTTATATCTCCTTTGTCTCTATCAAACTCAACTCTAACATTTTGTGCTGAACCAAAGTTTTTTTTGTATGCAGTTAAAAGAGCTTGCTCTATAGTATCTATAAGTATTTCTTTATCTATACCTCTATCAACTACTAATTCGTTTAGTGCTTCCATAAATTCATGATTCATTTTTTATTTCCTCCCTATTTAATATACCACTAAAACTTTATTGCTAATCTAACAATAGCAACATCTTTTCTATTAAATTCCATTTCTTCACCATTTATAATGATTTTTATATTATTATCTTCTGTTAATCCTATAAGTTCACCTTCAAATTGTTTACATCCATTTAATGGTTTATATAATTTTAAATCTACCTCTCTACCTTGATATCTAACAAAGTCTCTGTCTTTTTTTAATGCTCTATCAAGCCCTGGAGAAGATACTTCTAAAAAATAATTCTCTTTTATAGGGTCTTTTTCGTCTAATATTGGGCTTAGTTCTCTACTAACTAATTCACATTCGTTTAAAGATATTCCTTCTTCTTTATCTATGTATACTCTTAAGTAGTATTCTCCCGCTTCTTTTACATATTCAACATCAACCATTTCAAATCCATGTTCATCCGTTATTTTAGTTACAATTTCTTCAATTGCTGCTTCTAAATCTTTTTTCATTAAATTACCTCCTATTCAATTGTAAATGACTAGTTTAATTTTATTAAATAATTTTTAAATTAAATGTATTTAATAAAATTAAACTAGTTCTTAATAATATATTTAAAATAAAAGAGTGAGAACAGCGGTCTCACTCTTAGTTTCTGCAAAGTATACTATTTTCTATACTATGATATCATAAAATTCTTTTATTTGCAACTTTTTGAACTAAGCTAAAACAATGACAATTGGTTTTCATCACTCATATTTTCAAGTGAGCCATGATTAGTAAGTGTTTCTATTACTGTTTTTGATACTTTTGCTCTCTTTCTTAAATCTTCTTTTGATATAAATTCACCATTTTTTCTTTCATTTTGAATATTTAAAGCTGCATTTCCTCCAAGACCTTGTATTGCTGCCATTGGTGGAAGTAATGTTTTTTCTCCAACAACTATAAAGTCGCTTGCATCTGATTTATATATATCGACTGGTAACAACTTTATCCCTCTCGCATACATTTCAAGGGCAACTTCTAATACAGTCAACATACCTTTTTCCTTTGTAGTTGCATCATTTCCCAATGCTTCAATCTCATTTATCTTTGATTTTATAGTATCCAAACCTCTAACAATTAAATCCGCATCAAAATCTTCCACTTTTGTAGTGAAGTAAGTTGCATAAAAGGCTTCTGGGTAATGTACTTTACAGTATGCAATTCTAAATGAGGTCATAACATAAGCAACAGCATGTGCTTTGGGGAACATATATTTAATCTTTTTACATGAACCTATATACCATTCTGGGACATTATTTTTCTTCATTTCTTCAATATGTTCTGGTTTTAAACCTTTCCCTTTTCTTACACTCTCCATTATTGTAAAACTCATCTTAGGAGGTAAGCCCTTAAATATTAAGTAGTTCATTATGTCATCTCGTGTAGATATAACATCTTTTAATCCCACTATATCTTCTCTAACTAAATCTTGTGCATTATTTACCCAAACATCTGTACCATGAGAAAGACCAGATATACGTACAAGCTCTGCAAACGTAGTGGGTTTTGTATCAAGGAGCATTTGTCGTACAAACTTAGTTCCAAATTCAGGTACAGCAAGACATCCTATAGGACAATTTATCTCTTCTGGGGTAACTCCTAACGCTTCTGTCGATGTAAATAAAGACATAGTCTCTTCATCGTCTAGAGGAATTTCTGTTATATTTATTCCAGTAATATCTTCAAGCATTCTTATGATAGTAGGACCGTCGTGTCCAAGTATGTCAAGTTTAAGTATCCTACCACTTATTGAATGATAATCAAAGTGAGTAGTTATAACACCACAAGAAGTGTCATTTGCTGGATATTGTATAGGTGTAAAATCATATACATCTTTATAGTCTGGTATAACCATAACTCCACCAGGATGCTGTCCTGAAGTTCTTTTTACACCAGTACACCCATTTGAAAGTCTAAGCACCTCTGCATTTGGTACATTTATATTATTTTCTTCTACATATTTTCTTGCATATCCAAAAGCTGTTTTTTCTGCTACAGTACCTATAGTACCTGCTCTATATACATATCCCTCTCCAAATAATTCTTCAGTGTATTTGTGGATTGTTGGCTGATAATTTCCTGAGAAATTTAGGTCTATATCTGGTTCTTTATCACCTTCAAAACCTAAGAAGACTTCAAATGGAATGTCATGACCATTTTTAGCAAGTTTTCTTCCACATTTTGGACAATCCTTATCTGGCAAGTCAACACCTGACCCCCATTCACCTATTTCATAAAAAAAGGAATATTTACAATCTTCATTTTCACAAATATAGTGAGCTGGTAGAGGATTAACTTCTGTTATATCACTCATCGTAGCTGCAAATGATGAACCAACAGAACCTCTTGAACCAACTAAATATCCATCTGAAAGAGATTTTGCAACTAGTTTTTGAGCTATGATATACATAACTGCATATCCATTACTTATTATTGAATTTAATTCTCTATCCAATCTCTTTTGAACTATTTCTGGTATTGGCTCTCCATAAATCCGTTTAGCTTTTTCATAGCACATTTCCCTTAATTCTACATCTGAACCTTCTATAATTGGTGGATATGTATCGTCTGGTATAGGTTTTATATTTTCAACCATATCAGCAATCAAATTACTATTTTCAACCACAACTTCATATGCTAATTCTTCTCCAAGATAACTAAACTCCTCCAACATTTCATCTGTTGTCCTAAAATGTAAATAAGTCTCTTCTTCATCTACCTTAAATCCTTGAGAATACTTTAAAACTTTTCTTAAAACAGCTTCATGTTTATCTAAAAAATGAACATCTCCAGTAGCTACTGGAATTTTATTAAATCTCTTAGCTGTATCAATTAATTTTCTATTTAATTCTCTTAGCTCTTCTTCATCCTTTACTTCTCCTTTATCAATCATAAACCTATTGTTATCTATAGGCATCACTTCTATATAATCATATAAATCTATTATTTTTTTCATTTCTTCATCAGATACATTTTTCTTTACAGCTTGAAAAACAACCCCTGCTTCACAAGCTGAACCAATTATGAGACCTTCCTTATACTCATTTAAAATACTTCTAAGGATTCTTGGTGCTCTAAAAAAATGATTTACATGTGCATCTGAAATTATTTTATATAAGTTTTTTATACCTACAGAATTTTTTGCTATCAAAGTTATATGATTTGTACTAAGCTTTGTGTAGTCAATTTTTCCAAGAATATTATTAACATCACTTAAAGTTTTTGCTCCTTTTTCTGTAAGCATCTGTAAAAATTTATTAAATATAAGAGCTGTTGCCTCTGCATCATCAACTGCTCTATGGTGATTTAAAAGAGGTATACCAAGCTCTTTAGCAACAATATTTAATCTATGTCTTTTTAACTTTGGAAGCATTACTCTAGCTAACATAAGTGTATCTACTTTTTTGTGATTATACATTATCCCCTGTTCTCTACACTTTTGTGATATAAATCCAGTATCAAACTCTGCATTATGTGCCACCAATACACTATCTCCAACAAACTCCATAAATCTTGGAAGAACTTCTTCAATAGTTGGCTTATCTTTAATCAATTCGTTAGTTATTCCTGTTAATTCTTGTATCTTATACGAAATATCTTTTTCAGGATTTATCAATTCACTAAATCTATCTACAATTTTAAAATTCTCTATTTTTACAGCACCAATTTCAGTTATTTTATCATTTGTATTCGAAAATCCAGTAGTCTCTATATCAAATACAACAAACGTCTGAGAAAGTTCTTTGTCATTTGCATCTTCTATAATAAGAGAATCATCTTCAACTAAATACCCTTCTACTCCATAAAGTATTTTTATGTTGTTTGCCTTACCAGCATTCATAGCATCTGGGAATCCCTGTACAACACCATGGTCCGTTATAGCAATCGCTGGATGCCCCCATTTAGCTGCACGTTCTACAAGTTTTTTAACAGAACAAATAGCATCCATAGAAGACATCTGAGTATGTGCATGAAGTTCTACCCTTTTTTCTTCTGAAATATCTTTTCTCTCTGGTCTAGTTTCTTGTCTAATTCCACTAATCATCATACTAATTTCTCTTTGATATGTATCATAAACTATGTCACCTTTAAGTTTTAAATAAGCTCCTTTTTTAACATTTTCAAGTACTCCATCTTTATTGGTATCTGTTAAAAACAGCTTACAACTTATTGAACTAGTATAATCTGTAATCGATGCTATCATAAGTATTTTTCCATTTTTAAGTTCTTTAGTTTCAACATCAAATATATCCCCAACAACTGCAACTGTTCCAGAAGAGGCATTTAATCCAGATATATTTTCAATCATAGCATTTGCATTATCTCCATAGACTAAATTTTCGTCAACTTCTGATTTAATAACATAACCTTCTTCTTCATTTTCTTCACACTTATCAATTTGTCCAATTTCCAATGCTCTAATTTTTTCTTCCATTTCTCTATCATTTATTCTTATGAGTCTTTCTACATTTACCTTTTCATCAACAGCTTTTTCAATAGTTATATCTAAGTCCAATCCCAATTCTTCACTAAGAACAGTTTTAAGTACATGAACTACATTTTTTTTTATTAATCTCTCATAAAATATACCCTTTGGAAGTTTTATTTTTAATTCTTCATCTAAACAAAGAAATTCAACTTGCTTATACCATCCTGCAATGGACGGACACAAGTACTTTAATATATACAATATATTATTCCAATATTTTTTTATAACATCTTTGTTAGATTTTCTTTCAAACCCAGTAAATCTTATTTTCATCTTTATATCTTTAAAATAATCAAGCTTATACATCAATTCTTCTCTAAATTTATCTAAAAGTTCATGCGAAACAATATCTTTAGATGTTAGGTAAAAGTAAACAATTTTATTTTCTTTAAAATAAACTACTCTATTTATGTAAACTTCTTTAAGTTGTTTTCCAAGACCACTGTTATTAATTTCTAATTTATCTAAATATTCCTTAACACTTTCCATTTATATCCTCCTTCCCTAACATTATATATATATTATTACCACTTTTTCTCTATTTCTATCTATTACTCACTTATATTTACTTAGAATTAATATTATAACATAAAAATTTTGCTAATATTAAAGTTTATATCTTGTAAATTATATACAAAAAGACTATAGATAATTTAAACAAAATGAAAAACTACCCATAGTCTATATTTTTTACTTATGTATTACTTATATTGTGGTACTTCAAAGACTAAACTACTTCCACCACCATAAAGGCCAATTAAATTTTCCATAATTCCAGAAATTCCATTAGCCCAATTTACATCAGTTGCATATTGGTGCCATGTATAATCATAATTCCACTTCATCTTGTAAATAGTATTTTGATTGTACTTAGAACTATTTACATAGTTTTGAGATATCCATTTTGCAGAACCATCTATTGTAGCTTCAATACTAGTCCATCCATTAGAATATGCTGCCTCTGCTCCTGAAACATTAGCACTTTTATCTATTGCTCCTATTCCAAAAAAATTATACACTTTAACTGGATTACTAAGAGCTTGTCCTTTATAAGAAGTCAATGTTTGACCTTGTGCAAGTGTAGATTTACCATAAGCAGTTTCCCACATAGCATGAGATACTAGATATACTACATCTATATTATACTTCTTAGCAGCATTTATAAATGCTGCTCCTTGATTCTTAAATACACTAGAAGATAATCCATTAAGGTACGAATTTAAACTTGACTCTGAGATGCCACCTCTATAACTATTAATCTTCAAAAATTGCATCATACCTTTTGTAGTATTTGTAAAGTTTTTAGGATTTAAATAATATTCTATATCACTTGAACTAGCATTTACAAATGAACTTGTTCTTTGTGCCGAAAATGTACTAAATTCAGGACTTGGAGCACTTTTTCTATTACCTGGAGCAATTACATTCCCTCCTGCTGTTGCTTTCTCAACTTGTTTACTTATATGAGAAGTTAACGTGTAGCTTAGAGATTTATAATCAATCTTAGCTCCACTTATATTTGCCATACCATTTACTTGTCCTGACGTTGTAGAATCATTATTTCCATTATTGTTGGAATTGTTATCTGAGTTATTATTTGCATTGTTGTCTGATGTATCTGTTGAATTAGATAAATAATTTCCCACAACAAAGGCTTCTTTATTATTAAAATTAATTTTAGCCCATCCACTACTTTCCGACAGTACAGTTACTTTACTTCCTTTATATACCTTTCCTAACTTACTATATGTAGAACCTGGACCACTTCTTACATTTAAAGAAGCTGTATTTACAAATTTGTTAGTATCTTTTTTATCAGTACCTTGGCTAGAATCATTTGTATCACTCTGACCTGCATCTGACAAATACATACTAGATACATATCCATCTTTTCCATTATACTTTATTTTTGACCATCCATTAGATTCTGATATTACTTCTACCTTACTTCCTTTTGGCAACTTACCTAATACACCATAGCTTGTATTTGGACCACTTCTTACATTTAGTGAAGTTGTATTTACTTGCTTAGTTTTTGATTTATTAGTTGAGCTTGATACATCTCCTAGATAAGAGCTAGATACATAACCTAGTCTTCCATCATATTTGATTTTTGACCAACCATTGCTTTCAGATATTACTTCTACTTTTTGTCCCTTTTTCAATACAGTTATAACTCTATAGCTTGTTCCTGCTCCATTTCTCATATTTAAACTATTTGAAGTAACTTGTTTTTCTTTATTTGTAGATGTTCTTAAAAAATCACTATTAGATTTTGCTATATATTTTGATGAAGCCCAACCTTCTTGTCCAGATTCAGCTTTTATTTTATACCATCCATTAGAAGAGTCTTTTATTAAAACTTTATCATCTTTTTTAGCAACAAAAGATATACTACTTTCGGCAGTTGGTTCATTTCTTACATTTAAATAATTTATAGTCACTATACCTATTTCTCCATCAGCATGTGCATTTACCATAGTTAATGGTAATACAGCTAATGTTGCTAAAGCTGCTTTTTTCTTCACTTACTTCCCCCGCCCTTCTTTTAACACTAAAACAATTTTAATATAATTATACGACAACTTATGATTTTAGTAAATATTGTCTATTTATATTATGTATACATTTCATTTATACTTTCTTTATTTTCATTTCTGATTTTAATTTATATATTGAAAAATATAAATTTTTTTAGCTTGTATAATTTTATTTATACCCACTCTTTAAATTGATTTGTAAACATTAAGAAAATACTCAGAATCTAATAAAGTAACATAAACTTTATAATATGTAGTACAATCTATATATAATAATTTTGGAGGTGTAGATTATGGATGCAAATAACCTAAAAGACTTAATATCTAATCATAATAATATAGTATTTTTTGGTGGAGCAGGTGTTTCAACTGAATCTAATATACCAGATTTTAGAAGCTCTACTGGACTTTTTAGTCAAAAACTCAATAAACAATTTACTGCTGAGCAATTAGTTTCACATACTTTCTTTGTTAAATATCCAGAAGAGTTCTTTGAATTCTACAAGGATAAACTAATATATCCTAATGCAAAACCTAATAATGCCCACATAGCTTTGGCAAAACTAGAAGAAATGGGAAAACTTAAGGCTGTTATAACTCAAAATATTGATGGACTTCATCAAATGGCTGGAAGTAAGAATGTTTTAGAACTTCACGGTTCTGTACATAGAAATTACTGTACTAATTGTGGTAAATTTTTTGATTTAGATGCTATGCTAAATCTAGGAGGTAACATTCCTCATTGTGATGATTGTGGCTCTATAGTAAAACCTGATGTAGTGCTTTATGAAGAAGCTCTTGATAGTGATGTTATTACTAAGACAATTTCTGCTATAAGTAATGCTGATTTACTGATTATAGGAGGTACATCATTAGCTGTATATCCAGCAGCTAGTTTTATAGATTACTACAAAGGTAAATATATTGCTCTTATTAATAAAGCAAACACAGTTTATGATAAATCTGCATCTCTTGTAATTAATAGACCTATTGGAGAAGTTCTATATGAAGCTGTATTAAGACAAATATAGATTTATTTCACTATTTTTATTATATATATGAGTTTTTATGTTGAATTTAAAGTTTGTTTTTAGTATTATTTTTGTTATGGTGTTTTAGTATAAATATATAATTTGAAAGGAGCTTTTTATGAAACTAAAAACTATATCTTTACCAGAGCTTAATAATTTAGACCCAACACTGGAGTCTACATTTATCAAAATGGGTGAAGAACAAGGCGAATTAGCTGAATGCATAGGCAAATTCAGAAATCTAAGTGGAGAAAATAATGACTTAGATGAAGTTGATATTATAAAGAAAACTGCTAAAGAATTGATGGATGTAGCCCAAACATGTGTAACTATGATGTTTAAACTAGAAGAACAATATGGTATTAATCTTGATGAAATACGCAAAGAACATATAAAAAAACTAGAAAAAAGAGGCTACATAAAAAATATAGATAAGTAAAACTGTTTGTTTAAATATTTATCAAAATAAATTTAAAATCTGAAAGATTTAATGTCTATGTAGATTTGCTATTAAATGGTATCTCAAAATGATTTTTTTAAATCGTAATTGAGATACCATCTTTTGTTTTATTTGTATATATTATTTAATGTTTTCACAAACAATTAAATTTTATCCAGTATAACAAATTTTTTGTTAGCAAGGTTTTATTTTTAACTTCTATATTGTTCTCTCTTATTTTCATAAATTTTACTATATTCTTCTACAGC
The DNA here is from genome assembly GCF_020657705.1 of Clostridioides sp. ZZV15-6598. Classification (NCBI taxonomy): domain Bacteria; kingdom Bacillati; phylum Bacillota; class Clostridia; order Peptostreptococcales; family Peptostreptococcaceae; genus Clostridioides; species Clostridioides sp. ZZV15-6598. Next base: position 52,161 of record NZ_JAGWCS010000003.1, read on the forward strand.
TTCATCCCATGCTTCTATATCTGTTATTCCCTTTTCAATTGCTAATAAATGAACTATCTCAGCTAACTTTGATGCTGATTCTATTATTCCCATTTGTTACACCCTCTCTATTGTCAAATACTTACAAAAACTGTTAATTAGTTCTAATATTTGTTATTATTATTCCCCAAAACTTTAATAAATAAAAATATTTTTATTTTTTGACATGATTCTAACATACCCACGAAAGTTAAAATTTTTATTTCTTTAAAATTTCTATATAAAATCTTAACTTTATTAAATTTTTTATATATTAAATTGATAGAGGATGAATATATTTATATAGGTACATATTAATTTATTATAGGAGAGAATGCTCTATGTTTAAAATTTTTCTTTTTTCTAGTGAACAGTTTGTAAGTCTTTTTATATTTGGATTATTTCTATATCATTGCCCAAAGCTAACAAAAAATATTTTACCCTATAGTTACACAGTTGAAAAAATACTTTGCACCTTAATGGTAATAGTTGTTGCTTTAGAACAAATTTTAATTATTTCTTCAGGGAATTATAGCACCTTGAATTCCTTACCAATTGGAATTAGTCATATTTGTATATACATATGTATAGCTATATTAGCTTTTAAACAGTATCATTTTTTTAACATATTTTTTTCTTGGAGTTTAGTTTGTTCTGTTGGAGAACTTATTTTTTCTAAAAACTTAGGATATGAATTTCCTAGCTTCATATATTTTCTATTTATCTTCTCTAAATGTTTGATAATATATGCAAATATTTATATGGTTGATGTAAGAAAATTTAAAGTTAACAGACATGCATTTAGAGATAATTTTGTAATTTGTCTTATTTACTTTTCATTTATATTTTTACTAAATACATTTACTGATTCACAATATTACTATGGCTTTTTAAGTTACAATACAACTACCATTTTCATATTTATTTTTGCTACTAGCATTGTGTACATACTTCCTCTTTTATCCAATATAGACACCTTCATCCTTGAAAAAAAGAAAAAGAGTAAATAATTTATTTAAATTTATAAATAAAGCCACTTAGACATTTTTTAAGTTTTAAAAATATCCAAGTGGCTTTACACATTAAACTATAGTTTTTGTATTATATAATTTTATATCTCTGCTAAATAATACAATGTCCTAACAGGCTCTCCTGTTGCTCCTTTTGCTTTATATCCCTTTGATTTTGATGATGTACTTGTACCTGCTATATCCATATGTATCCATGGAGTACTGCCAACAAATTCTCCAATAAAGGCTCCTGCTGTTATGCATCCAGCATTTTTACCTCCAGTATTTTTAAGGTCTGCTTCTTCTCCCTTTACCATATTTTTGAACTCATCATAAAGTGGCATCTTCCAGACTCTTTCTCCAGATAAAGTAGATGCTTTTTCCAATTCACAATAAAAATCATCATTATTTGTTACTACAGGAGTTGCAACATTACCTAATAATGTTAGAGCTGCACCAGTCAATGTTGCTACATCAACAACTTTTGTCACTTTTTCATTATTTATAATGTAATATATTGCATCGGCTAATGTAAGTCTACCTTCTGCATCTGTATTTAAAACTTCGATAGTTTTTCTTGCCATAGAATTAATTATATCTCCTGGTTTGTATGAACCTCCTGATAAAGCATTTTCACATGCAGCTACTACTGCTATAACATTTTTCTTTAATTTACTCTGAGATATGGCACACATAGCTCCTATTACACTTGCAGCTCCAGCCATGTCTGTTTTCATATCTAGCATAGATGAATTTGATTTTAAAGAATATCCACCAGTATCATAAGTCAATCCTTTACCCACTAGACCTAGTATATCTGCATTTTCTTCATCTCCAAAATATCTCATTACTATAAATCTTGGTTTATTAACTGAACCTCTTGATACAGCAAAAAAAGCTTCCATACCCAATGCTTTTATTTTTTCTTCTTCATAAACATCAACATTAAATCCATACTCTGCTCCAAGTCTAACTGCCTCTATTGCCAATGTCTTTGGGTATATTATATTTGATGGTTCGTTAACTAGATTTCTCGCTATTATAGTTGAATTAGATAGTATTCTAGCTTTTTCTATTTGACACTCTGCTTCTTTTCCAGTAAATATAATTATATTGTCTATTTTTTTTTCTTCAAAATCTTCACTTTTTGTCTTATATTTATCAAATTTATAGTTTCCAAGCAATATTCCTTCTGAAAAAGCACCTATCTCTTCTATATCTAAATTAACATTTATTATGTTAATATCATTATTTTTACATGCTTTATTTCTCAACATACCTTTTATTTTTTTACATAAGTTGCCCCCTATGATTCTAAGTTTTTCTTTATCTAAAGATTCTTTCTTGCCAAGGCCAACTAGACAAAGGTCTATTAGATTGTCATTTTCAAGCAATGTCACAATCTCTATGTTATTTTCTTTGGCACTGAAGTTTTTACTTACAATATTTAATTTATCAAACATTGTAGAAACATTCTCATCTTCAAACACAGTAATTACAGTTATAGCATCATCTAAGCTTTTTAATATTTCTTTAGAACATTTTATCTGCATATCAAATTCTCCTTTTTAAAATAATTGCTCAATTATATTTCTAGAGTCTTCCAAAGAAGCAAATAATTTATCTTTGTTTTCTACATCTAAACAGTTCATTTTATCACTTATTATGGATATAAATTTTAATATTTCATCGTCTAGTGTTTTTTCTCCACTTTCAGTTATTCCATAGAAAGTATTTCGTCTATCCCTACTATCTTCTTCCCTATATACATACTCTTGCTCAACTAACTTATTAAGTAATATACACAAACTAGAAGTAGATACATGTAAATCTCTACTTAAATTTTTAAGTTCCATTTTATTATGTTTTCTTATACTTACTAAAGCAAAAAATTGCCTTTCTGTAAGTACTTTACCTTTTTTATATCTTTCATTATTAATAATCTTTATTAAATTATGAAAGTTATTCATACTTTCCAACAACAAAATAGATAACTCTTTATCACTCATAAAATTCACCTCAAAATTAATAATTGGGACTCCCTCTTATCCCCCAAATATGTTTATATATCTCTAATATAATACTTCTTTTCTTTTTATAATTATACTATAGATAAACTTTATTATCCATTTAAATTGTTTTAAACTAAAATATTATTAGACATAAAATAAAAAACATTTAAATTACATTATAAAATAGTGAGACTTATATCAATCTCACTATTTTATTTAAGGCTATATTTTATTTTCAAAAGTATTCTAATCTTATACTACATATTGTTCTTGTCTGGATTTTTATTATTTTGAGATATATTCTGAATTTTTTCTAATACTCTAGGAGTTATAGACAGTATATTATCTACTAGATTAATATTACTATCTAAGCTCATTATTCTAGTTTCTCCACTTTCAACTACTACAAATGCTACGGGTTGTACAGATATAGCTCCTGCACTACCTCCTGCAAAATTTGTATCTGCTTTTTCACTTTTTATTTCAATATTTTTATCTTTCTCATCATATCCTTTTGAATATTCTCCTCCACCTATACCAAATCCAATTGTTACTTTTGATATAGGGACAACTACTGTAGTATCTGTTTTTATAGGGTCTCCTATAATAGTATTTGCATCTATAGAACCTTTAATAGTTTCAAGAGTTGTTTCCATAAGACTTTGTATCGAACCTGTTGCTCTCATTACTATCACCTCCCTTATAATTTCCTTTATTTTTATTCATAACTTTGTTAACCATTATTATAAAGTGAAATAAATCTTTTATTCTTGACCTTATATGTATCCTTACATTTCCCAAAAAGTAATCTTTTGTAAAATTTGGATTTACATTTAAATATATTTTTTCTGCATCGATTATATTAAATAAATTTCCATATAGAGTATTTATTAATACATACACAGAAGATGTCACACCTATATTTTTAGTTCCAAAATCAATGTTTGAATAAAATTCATGTATTTTTATCTTTTTTAATAGTCTATAAACACTTAAAAGGTCATCAGCTAATAATATACTAGAGTCTATATTATTCTTCATCCCCTCTTTTTTATCATTATTTTTACTATTTTCAGCTGGGTAGAGTTGTCTATTTATATTTATTAAATCAAACATGTATTTTATATTAAGTTTTAAACAAACGTCTTTATTGTTTATATCTGCTATTAATAAAATATTTATATGAGACATAAAAAACAATATAATTATACTTATTATAAAAATTATTGCTATTATTAAATATTTAAAATTAAGTAATTCATTAATCTCCATGTCTATATTATCTTCAAAAAATTACTATTTATACTTAATTATCCATATTTATTTTACCAAAACTACTTTTTTATATTTACACAAAAAAACACAATAACTTAGATTATTTTAAACCTTCTAAAAAATTTAAAACTATAAACTAAATTACTGTGTTCTTTATATTTTTATTTTAAAAGTAACGTTTCTATTGTAAAATTAACATTATTTTTGTATAACATTTTATTCATTTGTTACTGCTTCTTGATAAGTTTCTATAGCAGGCAACTCTTCAAGGCTTTCTATATTTAACAGCTTTAAAAATTCATCTGTTGTCTTATAAATTATTGGTTTTCCTATTTTATTAAGTCTACCAGCCTCTCTTATAAGTTGATTTTCAAATAGAGTTTGTAGCACCTTATCACATTTTACTCCTCTTATATCTTCTATCTCTGCTTTTGTTATTGGCTGTTTATATGCAATTATAGTAAGAGTCTCTAGTGTAGCTTGACTCAAACTTTTCTTTTTCTTTGGCTCAATAATTTTTTTTATATATTCTGCATAGTCTTCATTTGTACACATTTGATATTTATTTTCCAATTTTATTATCTGAATGCCTCTATTTTTTTCTCTATACTCATCAATAAGTAAATTTAACATAATCTCTATCTCTTTTGATGAAAGTTCTTGATTTATTATATAATTTAATTCTTTTATACTTATTGGGTCACCATATGCAAACATAATAGATTCTATAATACATTTTATATCTTCTCTTTTCATTTTAACACTCCGAACTTTTTCTTATTAAAATATCATCAAAAAATATATCTTGTACCACTACTATTTCTTTTTCTTTTATAAGCTCCAATATAGATAAAAAAGTAGCAATTATTTCATCATTTTCATATGATTTTATGATATTTGTAAAAGTAACTTCTATTTTCTCTTTTATAACATTTCTTATATACACTATTTTTTCTTCCACAGATATTATCTTTTTTCTCACTATTTTATCCAATTTTTCATCATTAGTACTTTCAATTTGTGATGTTTTAACCTTAAATATGTATGGAAGTATATTTTTTATTGCTTCTATTGATATATCTTCTAAATCCACATTATCATCAATAATTATTTCTTCTTTGGTTCTATAAAATCTTTCATTAATATAAGTTATATTTTCCTTTATATCTTGTGATGCTATCTTAAATTTTCTATATTCTTCTAATTTCTCCATAAGTTCTATTCTTGGGTCTTCTTCTTCATCCTTTTGTTTGTAAAGTAAGTATTTAGATTTTATCTCTAAAAGCTTAGATGCCATAGTTATAAATTCGCTAGTTATCTCTAAATCCATTTTATCTAACATTTTTAGATAATTAAGATATTGTTTAGTTATATCTATAATTGATATATCTTTTATATCTATCTTATGTTTAGTTATCAAGTCATACAGCAAATCTAATGGTCCCTCATAGACTTGTAATTGTATATTATACTTCATATTAATCCCTCTTTAAGTTGTTTATTTTATTAAACAAATAAATATACTATTCTTAGTAATACGGTATATATTGGTGTTAATATTATTTGATATATACCTGTAAATAAAGCAATCAACAAAATTATATAACTCATATTTTCAAATTTATACACATATTCATTCCATTTATATGGAACAAGTGTAGATATAACTCCCCACCCATCAAGTGGAGGTATAGGAAGTAAATTAAAAGCTGCAAATCCCATACTATATAAGAATACATATTCAGCTATTGTATTTATCGCATACATGTGCACATATTTATTTATAATGACACAGACTATAGCGGTCAGAACATTACAGAAAACACCTGCAAGTGAAACTATCAAATTGCCTATCTTGTAATTTTTAAAGTTATTAGGATTTACTGGGACTGGTTTTGCCCATCCTATTCTAAGAATAAACATAGCCAAAAGACCAATTGGGTCGACATGTCTTACAGGATTTAATGTCATTCTTCCATAAGCCTTAGCTGTATCATCACCTAATAAATGTGCCGAGTATGCATGACCAAACTCATGTATTGATATTGCCATGGCTATACCAACCAAACTTGCTACGATTTCTCCTATATTCATACTTAACATTAATGTACATCTCCTAAATTAAATTTTTAATACTATTATAACAATTAAATAACTTATAATCAAAATTATTTTATATTATAATAATTGTGTGTATAGGCATAAAATTAAAATTCATTTTTTATTTTATAACTTTTATTATTATATCATATTAGCCGTAAAAATATAATAATTACACTTATTGGTAGTACAATATTATATTGACATAAACTGACATTATTGTTATCTTATTGGTGTATCACAGATGAAGGGAGTAACACAATGAATAATACTATAGAAAATAATGAACTTAAATTTAGATACGCAGTTGAATCAGATACTGCCCTTGTATTAAAATTTATAAAAGAACTTGCTTCTTATGAGAACATGTTAGACGAAGTTATTGCAACTGAAGAAATACTTAATGAGTGGCTATTTGTAAAGAAAAAAGCAGAGGTTTTAATTGGTGAATATAATGGAAATGATGTGGGCTTTGCTTTATTTTTTCATAATTTTTCAACATTTCTTGGACGTGCAGGAATTTATTTAGAAGATTTATATGTTCAGCCAGAGTTTCGTGGAAAAGGATTTGGCAAGGCTTTTCTAAAAAAACTAGCTAGTATTGCTATAGAACGTGGATGTGGTCGTTTAGAATGGTGGTGCTTAGATTGCAATAAACCAAGTATAGATTTTTACTTATCAATGGGTGCAGAGCCAATGAAAGATTGGACAGTATATCGTATTGCTGGTGATACCCTTGATAATCTAGCAAAATAAATTACATATAAATATTATTTAATTTGACAACTAAAAAAATTAAGTTGTCATTTTTTTAGTTGTTCTTAATTTTTAGTCAATATCATACAAGAACTACAAAAAAATATATGTTACACTTTATACAATATGAAAGGAGGTTGTTCAGGTGAAACAAGAAGAACGCACAGTATGTTTTGATAGTGAATTAGAAATTGAAGCGTATAGATTTAAAGGTATTATGCAAAATTTTCCAAACCATTTTCATGAGCATTATGTAATTGGTTTTATAGAAAAAGGTCAAAGATATTTATCATGCAAAAACAAAAAGTATACTACAAGCACAGGAGATTTATTACTTTTTAATCCTTTTGATAGTCATACTTGCGAACAAATAGATAATGAAGTTCTTGATTATAGATGCATTAATATTAAACCAGAAATAATGCAAAAAGCTGTCTTAGAAATTACAGGTAAAAATTATTTACCTAAGTTCAATCAGCAAGTAATATTTCGTAGTGAATTAGTACCTTTACTACAAGAACTACATCATATAATTATGGAAGAACAATTAGATTTTAAAAAAGAAGAAATATTCTTTTTCCTAATTGAACAATTAGTCAATGAATGTACAGAACCAGTTTTACAGTCTAACTCAGAAAAAATAAGTACAGAAATTCAAATAGTCTGTGATTATTTAGAAAATAATTATGCTGAACGTATAGCACTTGACGAGTTAAGTTATCTAGCAAAAATGAATAAGTACTCACTACTTCGTAATTTTACAAAGTTAAAAGGTATTACACCCTATAGATACCTTGAAAATATACGAGTAAATAAAGCTAAGAAACTTCTAGAACGTGGAATAGAGCCCATAGATGCTGCTATACAAACAGGCTTTGTGGACCAAAGTCACTTTACAAATTTCTTTAAAAACTTTATTGGTCTTACACCTAAACAATATCAAAATATCTTTATAAATGATGATAAAAATAACTTTAAAGAAGATGAAAAGGAGAATTAAAAAATGGAAAATAAAAATGTAAAATGTGTTATGGTAATAGATGAAAATTTACCAATGGGTATTATATCAAATACAGCAGCGGTAATGGGAGTTACACTAGGTAAATATACTCCAGAAATAGTAGGCCCAGATGTAATTGACAAAACAGGTAATAATCATTTAGGAATTGTTGCTATACCTGTACCTATCTTAAAAGGAAACAAAGAAATTATAAAGGATTTACGTAAAAAATTATATACTCCTGAATTTGAAGGATTAACTGTTGTAGATTTTTCAGACGTTGCACAAGGTTGTAATATTTATGAAGAGTTCACACAAAAAATTGCCACTGTCCAAGAAGATGAACTACAATATTTTGGTATAGGAATATATGGAAACAAAAAGCAAGTAAATAAACTTACAGGTAGCATGCCTTTACTTAGATAATCATTGCAAATATATAATTATAACAAATTTTTATATAATAAATAAAAATACCCATATAGTACTTCTATACGGGCATTTTTTATGCGAATTATAATTGTATCTTATTGCCAAGGATTATATCATATTATCAATTATTCTTTGAAGCATTTGTAGGTAACTTGCCTTATTTATATCTTTAGTATTTATTAATTCTACTTCACCTATTACTTTTTTATCTTTACATATTTTTATCTTTCCTAAAACAGTACCTTTTTTAATTGGCATTTTAGGATTTTTTACTATTTCTATTTTCTTCTCAAACTTTTTAGAACTTCCTTTTTTAATAAGAGCATTTAAGTCTTCTTTAGCAACCAATTTGACTTTATTTTCATCAGCCTTGTCTAATGTAAGTGTAGCTATATTATCTCCCTTACTACATAGCTTAACGCTTTCATAATTAGCAAATCCATAATTTAAAAGACTAGATGCATCATTAAATCTTTCGGGAGAAGTTTCTGCACCCAAAGTTGCCGCAACTAAATGAGTATTACCTCTTTTTGCTGATGCTGATAGACAATATTTAGCTTCTTGAGTAAATCCAGTTTTAACACCAGTAGCTCCTTGATAATGCTTTATAAGCTTATTAGTATTTGCAAGGCCTACTGTAACTTGCTTTTTACCTACTACAACTTTATCCATCCATGTAGTTAAGTATTTGCTTATCATTTCATGTTTTAACAATTCTCTAGACATTAAAGCTATATCATGAGCAGATGTATAGTGATTTGCTACAGGAAGCCCATTTGTATTTGCAAAATGAGTATCATTCATGTTTAACTCTTCTGCTTTAGAATTCATTCTATCGACAAATCCTTCAACACTTCCAGCCAGGTGCTCAGCCATAGCTACACAAGCATCATTTGCAGAAGCAACAGCTATACCTTTTAATAAAGTATCAACTTTTTGAGTTTCTCCTGGCTCTAAAAATATTTGACTACCACCCATACTAGATGCAGTTTCACTCACTTGCACTTCATCATCAAGTTTAAGATCACCTGAATCCAGAGCTTCTACAATAAGTAACATTGTCATTACCTTTGTTACGCTGGCAGGAGGAAGCTTTTTATGAGCATCCTTTTCATATAAAATTTGTCCACTACCAACATCCATCAAAATTGCCGATTTTGAAGATATATTTAGTTGGCTGGCATCAGCGTTGTCCTTACTATTTGCAAAAGAAAAACTCAAAGGAGTAAATGCAAGTAATATAGCCAAAGCAGTACTAGCTAATTTTTTCATAGATGTCACCTCTTAAAGTTTATTTAAACTTATTTTCTCACAATTAACTTTTTTTATTCTAAATGCCTAGATATACCTTGACCTAAATTTTTTTTCTTTTCAAGCTTTTTAAAATAACCTTCTAAAACACCTTTATTAGATGCATTTTCTATTATTTCAAAAGCATCTTCATAATTCATTCCATATTCTCCTGCTATTTCCATCTTAGTTTGTTTTAAAGCTTTTCTAGCATTTTGTTTTGAAATATTATCCATAAATATCCTCCTATTAATAAAATTTATATATAAGTAGTTTTTACTAATAAAAGATTGTTATAATTGGTATTTTATGTAATATGTAAATTTTTCAATATTAAAAAGACCTCTTGCAATTCTTAAGATAATATCAATTTAATCTTTGATATCATTTTAAAAATTACAAGAGGTCTATTTTTCAATTTTATAAACTTTATATCCTATACTTCCATTATTATAGGAAGTATCATTGGATTTCGTTTAGTTTTTTGATATAAATATTCTTTTAGGTTTTCTTTAATATTATTCTTTAAATAAGCCCATTCTTTAATATTTTTCTCTTCACACTCGTTTAGAACGTTTTTGATTATATCCTTTGCTCCATCCATTAAATCTTCAGACTCTCTTACATACACAAATCCTCTAGATATTATATCTGGACCTGCTAAAACTTTGCCTTCATCTTTAGAAATAGTTACTACAACTATCATAAGACCATCTTCTGATAAGTGCTTTCTATCTCTCAAGACTATATTTCCTACATCTCCTACACCTAATCCATCAACTAGTATGTTTCCTGTTTGTATACGATTTGCTACTTTAGCAGAGTTTTTATCTAACTCTAAAACATCTCCTGTTTGCATAACAAAAATATTTTCTTTGTCCATACCAAGTTGTTCAGCTATTTCAGCATGTCTTTTTAACATTCTATATTCACCATGAGCTGGCATAAAAAACTTTGGTCTAACTAATGCATGTATAAGCTTTAATTCTTCTTGACAGGCATGTCCAGAAACGTGTATATCCGCTATATCACTATATACTACTTCTGCTCCTTTTTCAAATAAGAAGTTTATTACTCTTGATATTAATTTTTCATTTCCTGGTATTGGATGAGCAGATATTATAACTAAATCGCCACTCTTTATTTCTACTTTTTTGTGTTCTGAAAAAGCCATTCTAGCAAGAGCTGACATAGGCTCACCTTGTGAACCAGTCGTTATTATCACTAACTCGCCATCTTCATACTTGTATATATCATTTAAATCTATTAGCATATCGTCAGAAATATCTAAATATCCTAATTCTTTGGCAACTCCAACTACATTTACCATTGAGCGACCTGATATAGCAACCTTCCTATTAAACTTTTCAGCTGTATTTATTATTTGTTGTAATCTGTGTATGTTAGATGCAAACGTAGCAACTATAATTCTTCTACCATTCCCCTTTGCAAATAACTCATCAAGACCTACTCCAACAGTTTTTTCAGACATAGTAAATCCTGGTTTTTCTGCATTAGTACTATCTGCTAACATTAAAAGAACTCCTTTTTTGCTCAACTCACAGATTCTATGCATATCCATAACATCACCATCAATTGGAGTCAAGTCAATCTTAAAGTCTCCTGTATGGTATATTATCCCTTGGTCTGTGTGTACTGCAATAGAGTAAGCATCTGGTATACTATGGTTATTTTTCAAAAACTCTACTTCCATATTATCAAGCTTTATAACTTGTCTTGGAGTTATGACATTTAACTTAACATTATTCATCTTATGTTCTTTCAATTTTACTTGTATAAGACCTATACTAAGTCTCGCTCCATATACAGGAACATTTATCTTTCTTAGTATATATGGAAGAGCTCCTATATGGTCTTCATGTCCATGTGTAATAAATATACCTTTTATTTTATCCCTGTTTTTGACTAAATAAGTTATGTCTGGTATAACTATATCTACCCCTAACATTTCATCTTCTGGAAAACTAAGTCCAGCATCTATAACAATTATTTCATCTTTATACTCAACAACAGTCATATTTTTTCCAACTTCGTTAAGTCCACCTAAAGCCATTACCTTTATCTTGTTGGTGTTCTTTTTGAACAATTGCATCATCTCCTTCTGTCTATTTAATTTTTTAACACGTTCTACAATCTTAAATAATATCAAATCACGCACTCGCTACCAGTTATTCTTATTGTACCATAATTCGTATCATATTTTAAGCTATATTTAAAATACATTTAACGTATTATTTTGACAAACCTATTTTATTTTGATATCCTCTAAATATTATATGATTTAATATCTGATATTTTAGGAGGATTTATGCGTGGTAAAACTCATTGTGCAATAGGAATTTTAACAGCTATCCAGACATCTTTATTTTTTAAAATTCCTATATCTCTAGTAGATATTTTAGTTTCAGCTACTTTTGCAGTACTGCCCGATTTGGATAAATCTAATTCTATGGTCTCAAATTTCATTCTAAAAAACAATATATCCAAATACATATATAGAATTTTTATATATGCTATTAATATTATTATTTTCTTTATTTCAATAAATATAAATGATAATTTTTATTTAAGTGCAATAATTACATTTGTTGCAATTATAATTATTGAGGCAAAACTAACCCATACATTTCTGAGAAAAATCTTTCTATCATTAATATTTATACTATTAGCTATATGCTTATACATCGTAGAAGTTGAAATATATTTTATAATTTTTTGTCTAATGTTGTCAATTTTTCCCTGGCTAAAGCACAGAAGTTTTTCTCATAGTATATTTGCAACCATCATAATATATTTTTTACTAAAACAAATAGAATTAATCACTAGTATTAATAATTTATCTTTTTATGGAACACTTGGCTATGCAAGCCATATGTTTTTAGGGGATTTATTTACAAAACAAGGAATACCACTTTTTTATCCATTAAGTGAAAAAAAAATTTCCTTAGGATTTTTAACAGTCGGAGGACCATTTAGTAATTTTATAGAAAAATCATTTATTTTCATACTTATAGGATTAATTATATTTTCAATATTAAAATTATAAAAGGCTTTAAAGCTATTTATCTTTATACTATATATTCAAATTTATAATAAAAAATGGAAGAATAGCATAGAATATAAAAGCTCTACACTATTCTTCCATCAACATTAAATTACAGAAGAATTATTCTTCTGAATCACTTATTTTATTACACTCATCACATAATCCATAAAATTTAACATCATGATCAAGTATTTTAAATTTGTACAATGATTGTATTTCTTTTTCTATATTGTCTAAAAGGTCTTCTTTAGCTTCCATTATCTTTCCACAATTTTTGCAAATAAGATGATGATGATTATGACAGTCTTCTTTATGTAGACTAATCTCATATCTTATACACCCATCATCTAAGTTTAATTTTGATATTAATCCTATTTCGTCTAATAACTGCATTGTTCTGTATACAGTAGCTAGGCCTATTTCAGGACAGTCAACCCTAACTAAATCATAGATTTCTTCACTACTTAAATGTGAATGGTCATGTTGAAGCAATATCTCAACTATTGCTCTTCTTTGTGGCGTAATCTTAAAACCAGTTTCTTTTAACTTGTCTTTTAATAAATCCATTGTGTTTGCCATAACATCACCCTTACTGTTTTCAATTGATAATCTTTATTAAATAATATTGTAATTGATAATTCTTTTTTTGTCAAGACATTTGAAAAAATTTAAGTTCTTCTCATATTATAAATATATACCCATAAAAGATATATTATTCACCAAAATCTATAAATTTTTTAATAAAAAATAAAAAAACAGATATATACTATAAATACTTTTTACAATTAATAATTCTTAATTAAAGTAAATACAGTAAAATACCTGATTTTTTATATACAAACTTAATTATTTACCTAGTTAAGTCCATTTGATTCATCTTCGTCGTAATTTAAACCTTCTTCTTCCATTATAGCAGTATACACAGCTACAACAGTTTCATACTCTTCATCACTTTCTAAAGGTATTAGTATTTCTCCTTCTTCATCTTCATCAATTCTAAATATTAAAGCTTCTTCAGCCTCTTCATCATCTAAAGGCATTAATATTGCATATTCTTTTCCTTCTGCTTCTAATGTTAATATTATTTCAAATTGGCTTTCTACACCATTTTCATCGATTAAATTTATTATATTTTCTTCCATAATGTCATTCACCTCAAATTTATTTTTATTTTTATTATTTATATTATATATCATAAGTATTCAATTTTATAGCTATTTTATGAATTTATTTTAAAATCTAAATATCCTTGTAAAATTATTACTGCTGCTAGCATATCTATAACCTTTTTTCTTTTTTGTCTACTAACATCTGCTTCTAACAAAGATCTCTCTGCTGCTACTGTAGAAAGTCTCTCATCCCAAAAATCTACATCAATTCCTGTTTCTTCTTTTAATAATTCACAAAACTTGATTACCTTTTCTCCTTGTGGTCCTAAAGTACCATTCATATTTTTTGGTAATCCTGATACAATTTTATTTACTTGTTTTTCTTTTATTATAGCTTTTAATTCTTCAATATCCTTCTTCTTGCCAACTCTTCTTACCGTTTTTATACCTTGTGCAGTTAATCCCATTAAATCACTTACAGCAACTCCAATAGTTTTATCTCCAACATCAAGACCCATTATTCTTCCATCTAACATATTTTCTCCTTTTATTTACCTTATTTTATAAAACATATACATTTCATTAATTACAAAAATTGCAATATGAATTTTTGATGTAAGCTCTTTGGTTTACATTAATAATCATATTGCAATTTTTTATTCAAAGCATATATACATTAAAAAATTTTTAGTTATTTTTTTCAAATATTATCATGTTTATGCTTATTATTATAAGTGGTATAAGTATATATATAGATGCTGTAGATGCAGCAACTATACCAGAATCATTAACTAAAAGAGTAATTATACAACCAACCATAGATGCAATGAATCCTTTAAACAAAATTGGAAAATTATTCATTATCTTTCTAAAATGTCTAGATGGTTTAAATATAAGTACTGCAATCACAGCAATTCCCACAAGTAAAATATTTACCCATACACTTGTCTGTGCTAATTGCATATTCATTTGAATTTTTCTTCCAAATGTTTGTAATATCTCTCCTGGTCCATTTAAGAAAATTCTTTGTACAAACATACCTAAATGAGATTCACTACCTGAGATTATATCTAAAGCTGCAAATGCACAAACAACAACTACAGCTGAAATAGCTAATAGTGCAACTTTTTTAATGTCTAATTTAACATCATATATAAGCATTATAAACAACAAATATGCTACACATTCTGATATCGCTCCACCGACATTTGCCCCCATAGAAGGATATGCACTAGTTATAAGTATTATTAATGAAAATATTACAACAAGTGGCTTAGAAACCTTCTTGTAATGTAATAAAACTGCTAAACCAAATACTGCACTTGCTATGGTTACACCTTCATACTCATTTCCTACACCATAGTATCTAGCACCAATAACAGCATCATAACTCATTATATTATTTTGCATTAAGTACGTTCCAAATACAGAATCTATAACTATAACTAAAATAGTCAGTGTTGCAAAAAATCCCATATGTTTTATATCATTGTCTTTAAATAACTTTCGACCTAATAAGTATAACACTAGTGTAGTTACAAATATTCCCAAAGATATTGTAATTGGGGTCTTAAAATTCATCAAAGGAGCCAACATAAATGACAGAGGCATTATTATACCCAATTTTATAAACTCCTTAAGTACTTTGAATACACGCTCTTTATGTGGCATGTAATTTCTAAAGAATATTGCAAACATTGCAATTACCCAAGAAGCAGATATTACACCTACAAATCCATTTATGATACTTGACCTTATAGATGATATAGATACTATCTTTTTATAAAGTGATTGTAGGTAACTAGCATTATCTTCTCTGTCAACCAAAGTATAACTTCTACCTACCATTTCATCATTTTTAAGACCAAACTCATTTAATATATCCACTCCAACATCTAAGTTTGCAACAATACCAGCTTTTCTTGTTGTAGCAGATTCCAATAGGCCCTTTCCTTCTCCACTAAATTTTATTATTGGAGAAAGTCTTCTCTTATTTTTATAATCTAAATCACTTGGAAAAGCACTTGATATATAAACAGTATCATTTTCTCCAACCATAGAAAATACTTCTTTAAGATATTTATCTATATTTTTTACAATATTTTTCTTCATTGCAGCATAAGTATTATCATTTAGATTCAATCTATACATATCTAATCTATATGTATCTCCAAGTTCTACAAATATAGCATCACTATTTTTATAAGACTTTTTAGTTTCATCTAATAACTTATTGTAGTCTGTAACTATTCCAAACGGCATCTTAGAATCTTTTTTGTTAATATCATCAATATTACCAGAATCGATTCTTCCATATTGATCCATAGCAACTAAACATAAATTTCTATTTTTAACCAATTGGTTATTTTCAATTATATCAGCATTTCCAATTACTGATGTTTTTAATCCATTTTCTGATAAAGTTTTTCCTAATGAACCTAAGCTTGCTCCATATTCTCCATACTCTAGATTTTCATTTATTGACCTATTAATACTTAAATTATTTATCTCTTTAGCTTTTTGACCTGTTGCAACTTCAAAAGTTTTAGCAGTATCTTGGTCTACTTTTTGAAAATTGATATAGTCTTCAGTAGTTACATCAGCTCTTGTTCCTGCACCCATACTAGCATAAGACCTTCTATCATCAGTACCTTGATCTCCTCTTATATTCATAAGAGCTATATGGCCTCTCTTTTCTAGCTCACTCTTTAGGATTGGAACCTTTAACATGCTTCCAAGATTGGTCCTATTCATATCAATAAATATGACTTTGCCCTTTTCTTCAGCAGAACTGTAGCTAACAGTTGATACAAAAATCATAATAACTACTGCCAACAATGACATAATCTTTTTTCTCATTTATTTGACCTACTTTCTATTCAGATAGTGCGTGATTACTTCTTCAAGTATCTCATCTCTTTCAAATTTTTTAATTATAGCTCTTGCATTTTTATGACTAGTTATATAACTAGAATCGCCAGAAAGGAGATACCCTATAATTTGATTTATAGGGTTATATCCTTTTTCAACTAGTGCTTTATATACAAAATCTATTGTGTCTCCCACACTCATTCTATCTTCTGGTATTCCTTCAAATTTCATAGTGTAGTCTAAATCGTTCTCCAAACTAAAAACCTCCTTAAGTGAATGTTATTTAACTTGTGTCTTAATAACCTCACTTGCATAGCTTAGAGCTTGGTCAACCTTAGATATGTCACTAGCTCCTGCCTGTGCCATATTAGGTCTTCCTCCACCTTTTCCTCCAGCTATTTTTGCAACTTCTCTAACTATATTGCCTGAATGTATTCCTTTATCTAATACATCTTTAGTAGCAGTAACTACAAAGTTAACTTTATCATCTACTACATTTGCCAATACTACTACACCAGAGACAAGCTTATCTCTTAAATTATCTGCTGTTTCTCTTAGTGTATCCATATCCATACCTTCAAATTTATTAGTTATTAAGTTAACTCCATTTACTTCAAGCTTAGAATCAAAAATAGAATCAGCTGATTGTAAACTCATTTTAGTCTTTATATCGTGTAATTCTTTAGATAAATTTTTATTTTCTTCTAATAAAGAACTTATTCTTTGAATTAAATTATCTTCTTTAGATTTTAAATTTACACAAACTTCAGATATAATTCCTTCTTTTTCTTTTAAGTATTCATAAACAGCTTTTCCTGTTATTGCTTCTATTCTTCTTACTCCTGCTGCAACTCCACCTTCAGACAATATTTTAAACATTCCTATCTGAGAAGTATTTGTCAAGTGAGTTCCTCCACAAAGTTCTGTAGAATAATCTCCCATAGAAACTACTCTTACTTCATCACCATATTTTTCACCAAATAGTGCTGTAGCTCCTTTTTCTTTTGCTTCTTTTATATTCATAATATCACATTTTATGTCTAAAGATGATAAAATAACATTATTTACTTTTTCTTCTATCACTTTTAATTCTTCATTTGATATAGCTTCAAAATGAGTAATATCAAATCTTAATCTATCTGGAGTAACTAAAGAACCAGCTTGATTAACATGCTCTCCTAATACTTCCTTTAATGCTTTATGAAGTAAATGTGTAGCACTATGGTTTCTTGCAGCAGACATTCTAACATCTCTATCTACTAATGTCTTTACTTTATCTCCATTGCTTATTTTTCCTGATTTTATTATACCTATATGTTTTATACTATTATTAGCACCTTTTTTAGTATTTAATACTTCTACTACTAAATTTTCATTAGTTATTAATCCACAATCACCAACTTGTCCTCCACCTTCAGGATAGAAAGTAGTATTGTCTAGTACTATAGATACTTTATCGCCTTCTTTTGCATTTTGAACTAGTTCATCCTCTTTAACTATAGCTTCAATAGTTCCTTCACCATATAATTCACTATATCCATTAAACATACTATCTATAGTAGACTCTAATTTTGATAGAGGGTCTTCCTTCCAACTTTCTCCATCCATATTTCCTCTAGCATTTCTAGCTCTTTCTTTTTGTTTTTCCATTTCTTCATTGAAAGACTCTTCATCTACAGATAAATGTTCTTCTTCTAAAATTTCTTTAGTTAAGTCTATAGGGAAGCCATAAGTATCATACAATTTAAAGGCTTCTTGACCACTTAAAACAGTTTTTCCTTCATTCTTTAATACTTCTATATATGAGTTCAATATTTCTGTTCCTTGGTCTATAGTTTCATTGAATTTTTCTTCTTCTATTCCAACAACTTTTTTAATATAACTTTCTTTTTCAACTAAAACTGGATATGCTTTATCATTTACCTTTATAACTTCATCTATTAGTTTTTGTAAGAATAATTCTTTTACACCTAATAGTTTACCATGACGAGCAGCACGTCTAAGAAGTCTTCTAAGAACATATCCTCTTCCTTCATTTGATGGAAGCACTCCATCACTAACTAAAAATGTTACAGCTCTTATATGGTCAGTTATTATTCTTATTGATATATCATTTTTTGGATTTTCTCCATATTTTACTCCTGTTAACTTTTCAACTGCTTCTAATATAGACTTAATAGTATCTACTTCAAAGATAGTGTCCACACCTTGCATGATACATCCCATTCTTTCAAGACCCATACCTGTATCTATATTTTTACTTTCTAATAGACTGTAGTTTCCTTCTTCATCTCTATCAAACTGAGTAAATACATGGTTCCAGAACTCCAGATAGCGGTCGCAATCACAGCCTGGTTTACAGTCTGGATTATCACATCCATATTCTTCTCCTCTATCAAAGTATATTTCTGAACAAGGACCACAAGGACCTGTACCTATCTCCCAGAAATTATCATCTTTACCAAGTCTAACCATTCTTTCTTCTGGGAAATTCATTTCTTTTGCCCAGATATCATAAGAGTCATCATCTTCTTCATATACAGTTACCCATATTTTATCTTCTGGTATACTTAGCCATTCTGTGACAAATTCCCATCCCCATTTAATTGATTCTCTTTTAAAGTAATCTCCAAATGAGAAGTTACCCATCATTTCAAAGAAAGTAGCATGTCTTGCAGTTATACCTACATTTTCTATATCTCCAGTTCTTATACATTTTTGAGATGTACACATTCTTAAACTTGGAGGTACTTCTACACCTGAAAAATAGTTTTTTAAAGGTGCCATACCTGAGTTTATAAGCAATAAACTCTTGTCATTATTTGGTACTAAAGAATAGCTATCTGCTACATAGTGACCTTTTGACTCAAAAAATTCTAAAAACTTACTTCTTATCTCGTTTAGTCCCATCTTTTCCATATTATGTTCCTCCTAATAAATTATATTTTTTCGTTTAAATAAAAAACCTCGTCCCTATAAATAAATTTATAGGGGCGAGGACAATCGCGGTACCACCCTAATTATCATAAAAAATTATGATATCTTCGGAAAACCTTAGCTATAACGTAACTACCGTCAATCTCTACTTAAATCTACCTTTTAATTCAAGGTACATTGTTCAAAATTGCTACTAAAAGGCTGCTTCAAATATTTTATTCTAAGGGCTTTCAGCATGTTCCCTCTCTCTGTAAGACATCAAATACTTTACTATTCCTTATCACTGTATTTGTTTTTAATTAATATAATAATTATATTACTAAATTTTACAAAATTAATCAATACTATATTTTCATATACAATAAATTTATTTTATAAACTTTGTTTTAGATTTATAGACTATATTACTTATTTTATAAGTTTCTTAGAGATTTTTATAAACTTTTCTCTATTATTCCTCCACCTACGACAATATCTCCATCGTACATTACAACAGATTGACCTTTTGTAATGGCCCTTTGAGCTTCATCAAATACTATTTTAATAGTATTTTCTCCAACATTATAAATAGTAGCCGGTGATGGTTTTGCAGAGTATCTTATTTTTGCTTGAACTCTTAATGGTTCTTCTAGTTTATCTATTGATATAAAGTTAACATCTTTTGCAATAAGTTCTTTTTTAAATAATTCTTCATTGTCTCCAAGGACAATAGTATTATTTATTGGATTTATATCTACTACAAACATTGGTTTGCCAAAAGTAATTCCAAGGCCTTTTCTTTGTCCTATTGTATAGTATAGTATACCCTTGTGTTTTCCAAGTATATTTCCTTTAGTATCTACAAAAAAACCTTCTTCAATACGCTTTTCAGAATGTTTTTTTACATAATTTGCATAGTCATTATCTTTAACAAAACAAATTTCTTGACTATCAGGTTTATTGTGGACTGCCATTCCCATTTCTTTAGCAATTTCTCTTACTCTATCCTTTTCATAATCACCTATTGGTAGTAGTGTATGTTTTAATTGTTCTTGTGTAAGATTATAAAGTGCATAAGTTTGGTCTTTTTTATCAGTAACAGATTTTTTTAATAAATATCTTCCTGTATCTTCATCTTTTTCTATTTTTGCATAGTGACCTGTAGCCACATAATCACACCCTATTTGTCTAGCTCTTTTATAAAAATCATCAAATTTTATATGTTTATTGCAAGCTATACAAGGATTAGGAGTTTTTCCTTCTAAATATTCATCTATAAAATAATCTATTACTTTTTCTTTAAATACTTCTCTAAAATTTAGAACATAAAATGGTATTCCTATTTTATTTGCTACTCTCCTAGCATCTTCAACTGCTGATAAAGAGCAACAACCACCTTCGTTTTCAACTTCGTCATCGTCTTGCCATAATTTCATAGTAACACCAATGACGTCGTATCCTTGTTGTTTTAAAAGATATGCAGCTACAGAGCTATCTACTCCACCACTCATACCTATCATTACTTTTTTATTCATAAACAAATTTCACCTCATCTTTTGCATTACTTATTATTATACCATATAGAGCAAGCATTGTATTTATTTAAAATATAGCTTGCTCTATTTTCTAAAAAAAATAATGTTATTAAGTAATTTTAAAAGATTTAAGGGTAATTTTCTATTTATTAACTACCTCTACTGATGCTGTTGTTTCTGCGATTACATTATTGGAATTACTAACATCAACTAGTTCTATTTTCACCTTATAAGTACCTTCTTTATTTCCAACTAGATAAACTTCTGTTGTTGCACCTTGCAATGGAAAACCTTCCATTGGTCCCCATCCTGTATTTACTATGTTAAACCAGTTTCCATTGCTATCCTTAGCAATTAGTTGTATTCCACCTAAGTCTGCTGAACCTTCTTCTGGTCTTATTTGAACTCTTACATTATTATAATCATTTTTGCCTTTATTTAGTGTAATCTTTACAGGCGTTCTACCATCTACACTTTCAAACTTAGGTATACTGCCATTTCCATCCTCATCTATTTTATTTTCTTCCGTTATATTAACTATATCATTATTTTCATTTATAGTTATAGAAGCTTTACCCCAAGTAGCAATTTTTGAATCTTGTGATAATGTACAATCTCCATATCCATTAACAATCACTTTATCTTTATCATAGTTATCAGTTTTTATTGGAGTATATTCACTTATATTGCAGTCACCTATTAAATCTAATTTTGCATTAGTTTCATTTACAATTCCATCATCTTTTACATATTCTACATTAACTCCATACCATCCGTTTCCACTTGTTACAAGGTTTGAAGCTATTACTGATGAACCATTTACTATTAAACCTGCACCCTTATTATTATTTAAAGTTACATTATTTAATTCAACATTTTGTGATAAATAAACATGCATTCCTGATTTATTTAATTTGTCTGAATCTAAACCTGTTACTTTTAGATTGTTTATTTTTACACCATCTTTTCTGTCTATTGTTACTATATTTTCGTACCCTGGTTTAGTATCAGCAAATTCTACAACTTTTTTCAATTCAGCATCATCAATACCATTTATAATTATTTTTTTATCTATAACAACTGGCTTTTTAACATCTATTTGTCCACTTATTTCCCACACTTGACCATCTTCTTGTAAAGCAAGTGCTTCTTCTAATGTATCAGTATCAGTAATCTTTATTGTCTCCACTTTAACAGGTTCAGCTACTGTTACTGTAATAGTTGGAAGTGATACTCCTTGTGATAGCTTATAGCCACTTGATAGGCTTGCACTAAATATATACTTTCCTGCTACTTGGCTAGCATATTCTGGTGTACTTTTCCAAGTTACTCCTACCTTTGTATTAGCTACTCCAGACACAGTTGCTGATAACTCCTTTGGTAAGTTTAATTTACTTAATTCCGTTCCATTTTCTACATTTTGTTCTGTTATTGAATTATCAAGTGCTGTTATCGATGTTATCAATTTATCTTTTACAGATGAACCACCACTTGAACTTCCTCCACTTGATGAAGATCCTCCAGATGAACTTCCACCTGGTTTAGTCCCATCTACACTTGGAGTCTGAGAACCTTCTACTTTGTCAGTTATTGTTCCTTCATTTTTTATATTTGTTCCTGTAGCATCATTTTTTATGTTTGTTATTTTTCCATTGTTTTTAACTATAACATTGCTAGAATTATTTTGTATTTCTACTTTTTCTATTTTTGCTCCACTTTCATTTACTATTGTTCCACCTTTACTATCCTTAACCAAAATTTTATTTATTGTACCTTTATTTACTATATCTGCATTTGGAGCAGTTACTATTATCGTACCTGTATATGTACCATTTAAATTTACAGAAATTGAATTATTAGTACTCAATGATAAATCATTTGACATAGTTCCTGATGGCTTAATATTTATAATATCATTTGCATCAGCTTTAGCTAAAGCTACTTTTAGCTCTTCTATATTTTTAACTTCATATGTTGTTGTAGCTTGTGATTTTTTTATCTCAGAGAAAGCAGTCTCATTACCTGAACCACCAACTTGTGTAACTGTTTTTAAACTCTTAGTATTCAATACTTTTTCTTGTTCTTTATTTAGTTTATTTCCAACTAAAACTACTGGTGAATTATTTTTTGCTGCCAAAGAGCCCACTGCTAATGAATCTATAAGGTCTCCTTGTTTATTCATACCATCTTTTGTTATATATGCATTTTTCAGTTCTTTTGAACTATATAATCCACTTATAACAGCTGCATTAGTTTCATTTCTATCATTTCCTGATAATCTTTTAGGGCTAGGTAAAGTGTTTTTTGTAGCTTCTGAAATTGACTGCACCCCTCCTATTACATAAGATGTTTTTATCCCTTTATCTTTTATAAATTGACTTGATTGTTTTATTCCATCTTTTGGGCTAGAAAGAATTATTGGCATTTTATTTTGAGCAGCCACAGCTCCTACACTTACTGCATCAGCAAGACCTTTTTCTCCATTAACTACAACTATCTCTGAAATGTTACTACTTGCTTTTCTTCCAAGAGATTCATCTAATTTTTTAGCTATTTCTAAAGAAGTTTGATATCTATCATTTCCTGAGATTCTTTCTGTATCAATTTTTAATGATTTTAATTGTGTCTCTACCTCTGAACCTAAAGTTTTTGTCCCACCTATTAAATATACTTTTTCTGCTTTTAACCTTATTATTTCTGCTTTAGTTCTATCATCTAATTTATTGTTTTGTGTCAAAAGAATTGGTGCATTTTTAGAACCAGCAAAAGGAGTTGCAGTCAATGCATCTACTATAGTATTATCATTAACTAATATTACATTTTTAGATGTATCCCATCCTTTTTTACTTATTTGTATAGCAGTTTCCCATCTACCTGAACCTTTAAGTGTATCACTGTTTGTTTGAGCACTTGACATGCCTGCTGTGGCACTGCTAACTACTAATGATATAGTAAGTATTGCTGCTATCCTCTTTGGTATTTTCATAGCTTTTCCCCCTAAGATTGTATTTAGTTTGAAATGTGCCTTTTTAAAGAAAATAGCATTTTTAATTAAAATTTTTTAAAGATATATTTGTACATGAAATACTTGGAAGCAATTGATTTGCTGAGATTTTTTATATTTTTTAATGTTTAAATATTATGGATGTGTATATTTTTTATTATTTAATTGATTTTCAAAACGGGCTAAAATAGTAATTTGTACAATAAAAAAATAGCCATTTTCTTTAAAACGGCTATTTTTCATCTTACTATATCATTATACACTTTTTTAAAATCATTTTAAACTTTTTTTGGAAAATTATTCCTTATTTTATTCTTCTTCCTCAATATCATGGTCATGAGCATCATCTATAACATATCCATCTAATTCTGGTATATGGATATTATTCTTTTTAGCATAGTCTATAAGTGCTGCTTTTACAGCTTGTTCTGCTAAAACTGAACAGTGCATTTTTACTGGTGGTAAACCATCCAAAGCTTCAGCAACAGCTTTATTTGTAAGGTCTAATGCATCTTTTATAGTTTTTCCTTTTATCATTTCAGTTGCCATAGAAGAACTTGCTATAGCTGAACCACAGCCAAATGTTTTAAACTTAACATCTTTAATTACGTCTCCTTCTATGTCTAAAAATATCTTCATTATATCTCCACATGTAGGATTCCCAACTTCACCTACACCACTTGCACCTTCTATTTCTCCCATATTTCTTGGGTTCATAAAATGTTCCATAACTTTATCACTATATTGCATTATTTTTTCCTCCTACATTAATTTATGTCTACTTTTTATGTCTTATCTACTTTGTCTATTTTACTAATCCTTGTTTCTTTGCATCATCGTAAAGTGGTGACATACTTCTAAGTCTTTCTATAACTTTTGGTAAATTCTCTAATATATAATCTATATCATCATCTGTTGTAAAATCTCCAACTGTAAGTCTCAATGAGCCATGTGCTATTTCATGTGGTAAACCTATTGCAAGAAGTACATGCGAAGGGTCTAATGAACCAGAAGTACATGCAGAACCACTTGAACCAGCAATTCCTAACATATCTAATAATAAAAGTATTCCTTCACCTTCGATAAATTGGAATGCGAAGTTTGCATTTCCTGGTAATCTATTTTCTAAACTACCATTTATTCTTGTATAAGGTATTCTTTCTAAAACACCGTCTATTAACTTATTTCTAAGACGAGTTAAAGTCTCAACATGGTTTTGCATATTTGCTTTAGCTAATTCTGCTGCTTTTCCATATCCAACTATTGCAGGTATATTTTCTGTACCTGCTCTTTTACTTTTTTCTTGTGCTCCACCATGAACAAAGTTATGAAGTCTTACACCTTTTCTTATGTATAAAGCTCCAACACCTTTTGGTCCATATATTTTATGTGAAGACATACTCATTAAGTCTATTTCTAGTTCTTTAACATCTACTGGAATATTACCTGAAGCTTGTACTGCATCAGTATGGAATAATATATTGTGTTTTTTAGCTATCTCAGATATTTCTTTAATAGGCTGTATAGTTCCTATTTCATTATTTGCAAACATTATACTTATTAGTATAGTAGTATCTTTTATTGAATCTTCTAATTGTTTTAAATCAATTTTTCCTTCGCTATCAACATCTAAATAAGTTATTTCAAATCCATGATGTTTTGCTAAGTATTCACATGTATGAAGTATCGCATGGTGTTCTATTTTTGAAGTTATTATATGATTACCTTTATTTTTATTAGCATAAGCTACACCCTCTAATGTCCAGTTATCACTTTCTGAACCGCCTGCTGTAAAATATATTTCACTAGGTTCAGCATTTATAAGGGCTGCTACTTGTTCTCTTGCTTTATCTAAAGCATCTTTTGCTTCTCTTCCGAATGTGTGAAAACTAGATGCATTGCCAAAATAATCTGTTAGGTATGGCATCATTGCATCTAATACTTCTTTTTTAACAGGTGTTGTTGCAGAATAATCCATATACAATCTTCTTTTTTCCATTACATTCATCTCCAAATCTATTTTTTATTTATATTTGTTATATCATTTTCTAATTTGTTTTTGTTATAGTCATTTATCATATCTTTAAGAGTAATTGAATCTATAACATCTTCTATACCCTTTTTCATCTTTTCCCAAACTATTTTTGTTACACACATGTTTGAGTTTTCACAGACATCTTCATCTAGTACGCAGTCAGATAATGCAACTGGACCTTCAAGTACCACAAGTATATCTCCTACTGTTATGTCTTCCGCATTCTTCGAAAGCAAATATCCTCCTTGAGCGCCTCTTACACTTTTTACTAGACCCGATTTTTTTAAAGATGAAAATATTTGTTCTAAGTACTGGTCCGATATTTTTTGCTTTTTAGCAATAAATTTTAATGACACTGGTCCATTATCTTGATTTAATGCTAATTCAAACATTGCCTTTAGTCCATATCTACCTTTAGTAGACAACTTCATACATTATCACCTCTATATAGAAATCTAATTCATACTGTTTTAGTAGGAATTACTTTCACCATAATTTTATTATACCCTACTAATTTTGTCAAGATTAATTTTAAATTTTTTATTTTGAATAAATCCCCCATTTTCCAATGTCTTCAAATCCTAATTTTTTATATATCTTTCCAGCCTCTTCATTATCATAAAACAAACAAGGCATTTTATTCTCTCTTAAAAGTTCTGAACATAGTTTAATTAAACATTTTGTAGCAAGCCCTCTAGCTCTATATTTAGGATGTGTACCTACTCCAATTATCATTGCATGAGTCCTGTTTTCTGAAGTACTCTTTGCCATTGATACCACTTCTTTGTTAATCTCTATACAATATCCTCTACCTGTTCTTAAACCATTTTTTAGACTATCTAAAGTTGTACTGTGGAATTCATCTATCAAATCATAAAGCCTAACTGTTTTCTTTAGATTTCCAAGTCTAATTCTCTTAACCTTTTCATTACAATGATTATCAACTAAAAATTTTTTAGTTCGAAGCTTACAAAAATCAACTATTTTTAAATTATTAAGTCCTAACCTCTTTGCTAATGCATCTACAGCATCTATTTTTCCAGAAATTTCTTCATAGTCAGTATCACAAAGTAATTCATAAAAGCCTTCAACATCATACTCTCCATCTGAATAAAACATCATAAATTCAAAGTATTTAAGTAGTACTGCTCTGATTTCACCATTTAAGCCTATATCTGCCCATAAGTTTAAAAAGTTATTCCCATATCCATATCTTTCAATATCCCCTATTATAAATAAATTGTACTCAGGTTCTTTTTTTAAATATTTCATAACTCTACTATGATAACTTGAGTTAAGTTTTATAATCATAATATCTACCCCCGATACATAAAATTCAACTTAAAAATCGCTATCCAAATATTCTAGATATTTCTTTATATTTTTCTCAGTTTTGTTTTCTTGTGGTATGTAGTAAATACTATCTTTTATGCTATCTGGTAAATACTGTTGTTTTACATAATGATTTTTAAAGTTATGAGGATATTTATATCCACATCCTCTACCTATATCTTTAGAACCAGAATAATGTGCATCTTTTATACTGTTTGGTATGTCTTTAACAAATTCTCTATCTAATTCCTCTAATGCTTTTATTATTGCCATACATGCAGAATTAGATTTTGGTGATGTAGCTAAAAGAATAGTGGCTTCTGCTAATGGTATTTTTGCTTCAGGAAATCCAAGTTGCATAGCTGAATCTACACATGCTTTTACAATAACAACTGCATTTGGATAAGCTAAACCTATATCTTCACTAGCTATTACTAAAAGTCTCCTACATATACTTATTAAATCTCCACCTTTTATAAGTCTTGCTAAATAGTGTATGGATGCCTGTGGGTCACTTCCCCTTATAGATTTTTGAAATGCACTTAAAATATCATAATGACTATCACCATTTTTATCATAGTTTATAATTTTATTAAATGTAGATTTTTTTACTACATCTGAATCTATATAAATTATGTTATCTTTATTTGGTTTAGTTGAATAAACTACTACTTCTAAAGCATTTAAAGCCCTTCTCATATCTCCATCAGAGATAATGGCTATATCCTCAATAGCCTCATTATTACATTCAATATCCATATAACTATCTTCATTTAAAACTTCAATTGCCCTTTTTAATCCTTTTTCTATATCTAATTTTTCTAAAGGCTTAAATTCAAATATAGTCGACCTACTTAGAAGAGCTTTATATACATAATGATATGGATTTTCTGTAGTACTAGCAATCAAAGTTATACTACCATTTTCCATAAATTCTAATATTGACTGCTGTTGTTTTTTATTAAAACTTTGTATCTCATCTATATATAGTAAAACCCCATTTATATTATTTATACTTCCAAGTTCTGCTATTACCTTTTTTATATCTTCTAGTGATGAATTAGTGGCATTTATTTTATAAAAATTTTTATTGCTTTTTTCTGCTATAATCTCTGCTACAGTAGTTTTTCCAACACCAGGTGGACCAAAAAATATCATATTTGGCAAAAAATTAGTCTGTAGTATCTTAGACAGTATTTTTCCATTACCAATTATATGACTTTGACCTATTACATCATTCATTGTTTTTGGTCTTATTTTATCTGCTAAAGGCATATTCCCACTCCTATTCTAAAAAAATATTTCATGATTGTTATCCCAATAATCCGTCTAAAAAAGGTATCTATTTGAAATAGATACCTTTTCTAATCACAATCTATAAAATTTAGATTATTGATTGTTTTTTAATTTTTTTAATTCATCTGTAAGTTTATCATTAAGTATTCTTATATGAGTTCCTTTCATACCTAATGATCTTGATTCTATCACACCTGCACTTTCAAATTTTCTAAGTGCATTTACTATAACTGACCTAGTTATACCAACTCTATCAGCTATTTTACTTGCTACAAGTAAGCCTTCTTTACCATCTAATTCAGCAAAAATATGTTCAACTGCTTCAAGCTCGGAGTAGGACAGAGTGCCTATTGCCATTTGAACTACAGCTTTTTTTCTCATTTCTTCTTCTAATTCTTCACCTATTGCTCTTAATATCTCAAGACCAACAACAGTTGCACTGTATTCAGCTATCACTAAATCATCGTCATTAAATGACATTGAATATCTTGAAAGTACTAATGTTCCAAGTCTTTGTCCACTTCCTAATATTGGCACTACAGTAGTATATTTTTGTAATCTTCCTTGCTCTTCAGGGAAAATTTCCAATATCTTCTCACCATTTAAGTTTTCTAGTGTCTCATCAATTTTTAATAAGTTTTGAGTATATTCTTCTGAGAATTTTTTTTGCTTAGTATATTCGTCTTCTATAACTGAGCTATCTTCAATATCATTTAAATGAAGCCCTAGAACTTTACCTTTTGCACTTACTACATAAACATTAGAATTTAATACATCTCCTAATGCTCCGGCCAGTAAATCAAAAGAGACACTGCTTCCACCACTTGTTTGTAATGTTTTATTTATTTTTCTTGTTTTTTGTAATACTTCACTTGCCATTTAATCATCTCCTCATGAAATTTAGGCCTTTTAATAACCTTTATATTTTCTAATATTATTCTCACTCTTAATGAAAATTTATTTTTATATTAGTTGTTCACACTTGAAAGATTATCATAGTTTGGAACCTTTTTCAAGAGAATTATGTGATTTTTTTCAATTTTCACTCTTTTCCGTCATTATGCTCTTTTGACTCTTTGTTACATTCTTTATTGGAGCATACTGTTTTCGTTTCAGATTTAGTCACTTTTTCAACCATATATGAACCACACTTTTCACAAAACTCTCCTGTTGGCTTATTCCAAGCTACAAAGTCACAGTTTGGATAGTTAGAACATCCATAAAAAGCTTTCCCTTTTTTAGATTTTCTAAGGATAATTTCTCCTTCTTCACATTTTGGACATTTAACACCAATTTTATTCATAATTGGTCTAGTCGTTTTGCAATCAGGATAGTTTTTACAAGCCATAAACTTTCCAAACCTACCATATTTTATAACCATATTAGAACCACAGTTTTCACAGATTTCATCAGTTTCTTCATCCATATTTATTTTTTCTATATTCTCAAGTGCTTCTTCAATGGCTTCCTTAAGTGGTGCATATGCTTCAGATACAATTTCTTTCCAATCTGTATTTCCTTCTTCTATAACATCAAGCTTACTTTCCATATCAGCAGTAAAATCTACATCTATAAATTTATGAAAATTATTTTCTAAAATATCAGTGACTATTATTCCAAGTTCTGTTGGACATAGACTTGTGCCTTGCTTTTCAACATATTCTCTATTTAATATAGTAGCTATTGTTGGAGCATACGTACTTGGTCTACCAATTCCCAGTTCTTCCAATGTTTTTACTAAACTAGCTTCTGTATATCTTGCTGGTGGTTGTGTAAAATGTTGGTCTGGCAATATATTTTCTATACTTAATATATCTCCTTTTTCTATACTTGGTAGAATCTTATCTTCCCTTTCTGAAAAATTGTATACCTTAGTATATCCATCAAATTTCATTTTTGAACCAGTAGCTTTAAATACAATATCTCCAGCCTTACATTCTACATTTAGTATATCGAATACTGAATCCTCCATTTGACTTGCTATAAATCTTCTCCAAATTAAATTGTATAACTTATATTGGTCTTTACTCAATGAAGCTTTTATACTATCAGGACTTCTATCAACAGAAGTTGGTCTTATTGCCTCATGTGCATCTTGAACCTTTTTAGCATCTGGTTTTTCTTTTTTCTCTACAGGATTTTTATAGTAATTCTCACCTAAATCACTTACTATATAATTCTTAGCTTTTTCTTTTGCTTCCTCAGATATTCTCTTAGAGTCAGTTCTTATATATGATATAAGACCAACAGTGCCTTCGCCTTCTATATCTATACCTTCATATAATTCTTGTGCTATCATCATTGTTTTTTTAGTAGTAAAAAACAACTTGTTTGCACCTTCTTGTTGAAGCATACTTGTTGTAAATGGTTTTGGAGCTGATTTACGTCTTGATTTAGATTCTATCTTTTCAACTTTTAAATCCTTTCCTTCCATTTCTTTTAGTATTTCATTAACAGCCTCTTCATTTTCTAATTCAATTTTTTCATCATTCTTGCCATAAAATTTTAAAGTTATATCTTTATCTTTTGTTGTCTTTGCTTCAACATCTATTGTCCAATATTCTTTTGGAATAAACGCTTTTATCTCTTTTTCTCTATCGCAAATTAATTTTGTTGTTACTGATTGTACTCTACCTGCACTAAGCCCTTTCCTAACCTTTTGCCATAATATAGGGCTTATTTGATATCCTAAAAGTCTATCCAATACTCTTCTAGCTTGTTGTGCATCTACTAAGTTTATATCAATATTTCTAGGATGCTTAATTGCTTTTTTAATTGCATCTTTAGTTATTTCATTAAACTCAATTCTACAATCATTCGATTCATCTAAATTTAGTATATGAGCTAAATGCCATGATATAGCTTCACCTTCCCTATCAGGGTCAGTTGCTAGATACACTTGTTTAGATTTTTTAGCTTCTTTTTTTAATTCCTTTATTACATCGCCTTTTCCTCGTATGTTTATATATTGAGGTTCAAAATTGTTTTCTATATCTACACCTAATTTACTTTTAGGCAAATCTCTAACATGACCAACTGATGCTTTCACTGTATAATGACTTTTACCTAAAAACTTTTCTATGGTCTTAGCTTTTGCAGGCGATTCTACGATGACTAATGTTTTGGCCATAAAACCACACACCCCCACTACCTAATCTTAATTTATACATTTAAACTGTACGTTTTATTATTCATCTCTACTACTAACTCATTTAGTACTAATTCATTGATTATTGAATTTACATACTTTATTTCTATACCAGTATAATCACAAATACTATCTATATGCAAGCTTCCTTCACTTTTTATAGCTTCAATTATTTGCTTAGACTTGGCATTTAAACTTATATTATCATATTTTTGATTTATTTTTTTATCGATAATATTAAATATGTTATACTCATTCAAAATATCATCTATATTTTCAATTAATTTCGCACCTTCTTTTATAATTTTATGACATCCTCTACTCATTTGAGAATTTATATTACCAGGTACCGCAAAAACATTTTTTCCATGTTCAAGAGCAAACTCTACTGTTATCAATGCACCACTTCGTATTGCTGCTTCTATAACCACTACTCCATCACTTAATCCACTAATAATTCTATTTCTATTAGAAAAATGGTATGGAGCTACTGTTGAGTTAATATTATACTCTGATAATAATAGTCCCCCATTTTCTAATATTTTATTTGATAAATGTAAATTTTGTTTTGGAAGAGGGTTGTCTACTCCTGACCCAAGCACTGCTATAGTTTTAGATTTTCCATTCATACAACCTATATGTGAATATGCATCTATTCCTATGGCTAATCCACTTACTATATTAACTCCATATTGGGACAATTGACAACTCATTGTTTTTGCACAATTAATTCCATAAGCTGTAGGCTTTCTTGAACCTACTATAGCTATATTAAAATTATTATTAGCTAAACTTATGTCACCTTTGTAAAATAATAACTTTGGAGCATTGTATATATTCTTCAAATTTTCAGGATATTCTTCATCATATTGGCAAATATATTTAATTGTTTTTTTGTAAAGTAGTTCTTTTATATTTTCTAAATAAGCGTGACCTCTATATTTTACTATATTTTTTCTAATATTCAAGCTTATATTTTTTAAATTATATATTTCTTTTTCAGAAAAATCAAATATATCTTCAATATTTACTATATCATTTTCTATTATTTCAATTGTTTTTGTTGTTATTCCACTAATTGATTTTAACCATAAATAGATATCTTTTTTCTCCATAAAATACACCTCAAAAACTTATTTAAAATAACTGTAATAAGCTCTTCTAAATGAAAAAGCTTCCATAATACATTGTGAATTTATCAACTCTATTCCTTCTAAATCAGCTATTGTTCTTGCCATCTTTAAAAGTTTTGTATAACTCCTACTACTTAAGTTATATTTATTAAATATTACTTTAGCCATTTTTGAAGCTTCTTTTTCTAATTTACAATATTTTAATAAATTAGAAGCCTTAATTTCACTATTATTTTTTATATTATCTTTTTTAAATCTATTTATTTGTATTTTTCTAGCATTTTCTACTCTTATCTTTATTTTTTGAGAACTTTCTTCTTGTTTTGATGAATTTAAATCATCGTATTTTACAGTATTTACTTCTACAAAAATATCAAATCTATCTAATAATGGTCCAGATATTTTATTTATGTATTTATTAATTTCATTACTCCTACATCTACACTCTATATTTGACATATAGTAACCACATGGGCATGGATTCATAGCTGCAATTAATAGTACTCTACAAGGATATTTTGTACTGTACTTTACTCTAGATATATTTACATATCCATCTTCTATAGGTTGTCTCAAAGTCTCAAGGATTTTCCTATCAAATTCAGCGATTTCATCTAAAAACAAAATACCTCTATGTGCTAGTGCTACTTCTCCAGGTCTTGCATCTGTTCCCCCTCCAATTAGAGACTGCTTTGTAGTCGTATGATGAGGAGCCCTAAAAGGTCTCTTATCAATTATGCCTTTATTTTCATCTATCATACCCAATACACTATAAACCTTACTTACTTCTATCATCTCTTCTACACTTATATCTGGTAAAATTGTTATTACTCTTTTTGCAATCATTGTTTTACCTGAGCCTGGAGGCCCAATCATAAGCATATTATGATTTCCAGCAGCGGCTATCTCTGCGCTTCTCTTTATAAAATAATTTCCTCTAACATCCTTAAAATCTTCATCATATTTACTTTTTTTTGCATCATAAAATTCATGATATTTACAATATGTATAATTACCATTTGTTTCTATTTCTTTATTTAAAAAAGACATTATTTTTTCTTTATCGACTTTTATTTCTCCATTTAAAAAACCTATACATTCTTTTAAACTTTTAACAGGTATTATATCAATTTCTTCTATAAATAGACTTTCTTTTATATTGTCAACTGGTATAAAAATACGTTTTATATTTTGAGTTTTTGCACCTATAATTATAGGTAATATCCCTCTTACTTTTCTTATTTTTCCATCTAGTGATAATTCTCCTATAAACATACTTTCTTTTATATAATTTTCATCCTTTTTTATTAATCCTCTTAAAAGACCTATACTTATTGATAAATCTAAAAAAGCACCTTCTTTTTTTATATCTGCTGGTGATAAATTTACAACAATTCTTGTATTTGGAAATTTATATCCACTGTTGATAATAGCTGATTTAACTCTTTCTCTCGCCTCTTTAATTTCTTTACTTGGAAGACCGACAATATTGAAGCTAGGTATACCATTACTTGTATCCACCTCAACCTTTACTAGAAAACTTTCAATTCCTATCAAATTACTTGAATTAATAATACTTAACATATAATAATCCTTTCTAAACCTTTATATTTCTTAAAAAGCATTCATTATGTGATTTACTCTTTTTTCTGATAAATAAACTTCTACAATATCAAATCTTATTGAAATATTATGTAAATTATTTTTTGTGATATAGTATTTAGCAATCTCAACTATCTTTTTTCTCTTCTTGAAATTTACAGATTCACAAGGATAACCATACCTTAAATTAGACCTTGATTTTACTTCTACAAATACAATTTCATCACCTATCTTTACTATTATATCTACCTCTCCAATCTTTAATCTGTAGTTTTTTTCTAGTAGTTTTGCACCTTTTGACAATAAATAATTAATTGCTACTTCTTCTCCAAAATCACCTTTTTCTTTGTTATTCATTTTTTACTCCAATACATTAATTTTTTACTTTTTGATTATGGTCAGTATACGATTTAACTATTCAAATTTTTTAGATTGATTTTATTTCCATTAATATTAATAGATACTTCTATTGACTTTATTCTTTTATGATATTATTCTAGTTTTCATAAGGAAAGTTTATTTTTATGGAGGAATGTTTTCAATGAATAGAAAAAAATTAGTTACTTTTATACGATATTTATCCCTATTTATATTGGTTGTAAGTTATTTAAACAGTGCTGAAAATACATTGTATCCAGTTATAACCATAATAATATTATTTCTAATTATAATAAATAATCAAGTCAGATTTTTTTCTTTATCAAATAAGAGTAGACTTGTACTTATTTCTTATTTTTTAGAATTTGTTTTAATTTTCATATTATATAATTGTACAAAGACTTTTAATTCACTTTACTTTGTTCCTTTAATTTTGGACATATCATTTTTTATAAATGAAAAATACAAATACATATTGTTGTTTTTCATTATAGTATCTTCTTTTATTATTAGTTTAGATAAAAACTTGTATCTAGCTTTGGAATCAAGTTCAATATTATTGATTGTATCTATACTTTCTATATATATAGAAAGTGAAAATATATCTAAGTTATACAATCAAAGTCTTTATGATAAACTTAGAATTTCTAAAGATAAATTAAAAAAATCTAATTCTGATTTAGAAATTTATGCAAGTTCTATAGAAGAACTAGCTATTTTAAAAGAGAGAAATCGAATATCTAGAGAAATACATGATAGTGTTGGACACTCTCTTTCTACAACAATAATACAGTTAAGTGCCATAGAAAAGCTCTTAAATGATAATCCAGATGTATCTGATTTAGTACATGAACTTAGAGAATTCGTAAATGAAAGTTTTCAAGATGTTAGAAGAGCTATCTCTGAGTTAAAACCTATTGAATATGAAAATTATCAAAATTTATTTAAAATTAAAGAACTAATTAAAAGCTTTATTAAGCTTACAAATATTAATGTAAGACTAACTATATCAAAAAACACTTGGAACCTATCTAGAGGTCAATCTATAGCTTTATACAGACTTATTCAAGAATCGCTTTCCAATGCATCACGACATGGCAAAGCAAGTAAAATCAAAATTTTTATAACATTTAATCCTTCAAATCTTATAATTACGATTAGTGATAATGGTATAGGATGTGAAAATATAAAAAAAGGAAATGGAATTAACAGTATTAGCGAAAGAATATATGAACTAAATGGAAAAGTTGAATTTGATAATCATAATGATGGTTTTACAATTAGAGCTTCTTTTCCTAAATTTTCAGGGGGTGATTTTTTTGAGCAAAATAAAAGTTCTTATAGTTGATGATGAAAAACTAATTAGGAAAGGTCTTAAGATTATATTATCTTCTTATGATGATTTGGAGATAATTGGAGATGCCTCTAATGGATATGAGGCTTTAGAATTTTGTAAATCAAATGATGTAGATATTGTTCTTATGGACATTAGAATGAATATTTGTGATGGTGTATTAGGCACAAGACTCATAAAAGAATATGATGACTCAATAGCATTATTAATTTTAACTACCTTTAATGATGATGAATATATAAAAGATGCAATGAAGTTTGGAGCTTCAGGTTATCTTTTAAAAGACAGCTCTGATGAAGTATTACATGAGGGAATACGCTCTTCATTTTTTGGCAATGTTGTACTTGACAAAAGTGTGGCTGAAAAAATCATGTCAGCTGAAAAAACTGTTGAATATGAGCATATTTCTAATATATATAATTTAACTGAAAAAGAAATATCCATAATTAAATTAATTGCAGATGGGCTTAGTAATAAAGAAATCAGTCAAGAATTATTTTTATCTGAGGGTACCATAAAAAACAATATAACTAATATTTTAGGTAAATTGGAGCTTAGAGACAGGACTCAATTGGCTATATTTGCTTTCAAAAATAAAATTGTAATATAGTATATAAATAAAAAATCTAAACTTTAAACAAAATCTTCAAAAACTTAACTTATAGTAAATTAATAAATCTAAAACCATAAAGTGACTTAAGTCACTTTTTTTAGTGACTTATAGTAATAGAAATGCACCTAATAATTCTTTATTATAATATTATAGATTTTTAAATTACACAAAAACATTTTGGGAGGGATTTTTATGGATATAGTTAAAGTAAATAATATAACAAAAAGATTTAATGATAAGTTAGCACTTGATAACATTAGCTTTTCTGTTAAAGAAGGGGAAATATTTGGACTTATTGGTCCAAATGGTGCTGGTAAATCTACACTTATAAGTATAATTACTAATCTTAGTTTACCAAATAGTGGTAATATTCAAATAAATGGTGTAGATTTGTCATCAGATCCTATGAGTGCAAAATCTATAATAGGATTAGTTCCACAAGAATTAGCAGTTATGGAAACACTAACTCCTTTTGATAACTTAGAATACTTTGGAGCTTTTTATGGATTAAAGGGCAAGTTACTTCAAGAGAGAATCAATGAAGCATTGGAAGTTACAGGTCTAGCTGAGGTTAAAAAGAAAAAAGTAAAAAAATTATCTGGTGGTATGCAAAGAAGATTAAATATTGGGATAGCACTTTTAAATCATCCTAAGATATTAATACTGGATGAACCAACTGTAGGTGTTGACCCTCAGTCAAGAAATCATATTTTTAATTTTATAAAAGATATATCTGAAAAACAAAAAACTACTATTATATATACTTCTCATTATATGGAAGAAGTTGAACATCTTTGTTCTAAAATCTTTATTATGGATGAAGGTAAAGAAGTTGCTTTTGGGGATAATAATTACCTAAAATCAATAGTATCTACAAATACAAAATTAATTATGGAAATAAAAAATATAAATGCTCAACTTATATTTGATTTAAAAAATATTAAAGGTGTTATATCTGTTTTAGAAAATACTTCAGTAATAATGTTAGATGTAGATAAAAACTTTCAGTTAACAGATGTACTTTCTGCTGTTGACAAAAACAATTCAAATGTAATGCGTATCTCTTATGAAGAACCTAGTTTAGAAGATGTATTCTTAAATCTAACAGGTAAAAATTTAAGAGACTAATGGGGGTGATTTTATGAAATTATATATGAGTGTAAAAACTATGTTAAAAGGTCTGAAAAGCTCCTTCATGCTTAATTTGATATATTTCTTAGCTCTACCTCTACTTTTAGCTGGGTTCCTTGGAATGGTAACAGAAGATATGTTTCAAAATCCTATAAAAACAGAACCTATGTCAATTGTTGTATATGATAAAGATAACTCAAAATTATCAAATAACTTGACAAATTATTTAAAAGATGATTTATCTTCTATATTAAAAATACAGAAAGATTATTCTGATGCAGATTTAAAACTTACAATACCTAAAGGATATGAAAACAATATTTTAAAGGAAAAATCAAATACTTTAAGTATAGAAAAACTTGGAACTAGAGATGAAATAGCAGTACTACTTCAAAATATATTAAATACTTATCATGAAAAATTATATTTAAATAATTCTCAAAAACTAAGTTCAGAAGAG